>NZ_CAXUEK010000020.1:0-47656 GCF_964250165.1 uncultured Sphingomonas sp.
GCAGCAGCTTCAGGATCGAGAAGCCCGTCGCCGCCGCGATCGCGCCGAGCACGAGCAGCACGAACAGCGCGGACGTTAGATAGAAGGTGGCCACCAGCGCGCCGAGATGCGCGAGGCTGGCAAGGCCGTATCTGCCGACGGTGAAGGCGATCGCGCCGAACGCGCCAATGGGGGCCAGCCGCATCAGCAGCGCCACCATGCGGAACACGACGAGGCTGAGCCGCTCGAGCAGGGCGGCGACCGGCCGCGCGGGCTCCCCAACCAGGCTGATCGCGATCCCGGTCAGCACCGCCACCAGCAGCACCGGCAGGATCGACGGGCCGGTGAACGCGCCGACCAGCGTATCGGGGATGATCGCCAGCAGGAACTCGACCACGCCGGTCTCGTGCGCCTGGCGGACGTAGATCGCGACGGAGCCCGCATCGAGCGTGCGCGGATCGATCCCCATTCCCGCGCCCGGCCGGACCAGCTCGCCGACGAGCAGCCCGACGACCAGCGCCAGGCTGGAGACGACCAGGAAATACCCCAGCGCCTTGGCCGCGGTGCGCCCGAGCGCGCGCAGCTCGGCGACGCCGGCGATGCCGGTGGTGAGCGTCAGGAAGATCACCGGCCCGATGATCATCCGCACCAGCTTGATGAACGCGTCGCCCAGCGGCTTCAGCGCCGCCCCGGTCGCGGGCGCGAACACGCCGAGCAGCGCGCCGAGCGCGATCGCGACGAGGACCTGGAAATAAAGGTGCGAGGCCCAATGGGGGCGGGATGGCGGCGCGTGCGCAGCGTCGGCGATCACCTGCACCTCCCCCGAACCGAAAAAGGGCAGCGCCGTGGCGCTGCCCTTATCTGGTGCGTACTGACTGAGTCAGACACTTGTCTAACCGCCAGACCGCGATCTCTGAGGACATCAGCATAGCAATATCGAGATCGCGGTCAAGCAATTTCAGGGATCGGGTCCAGAGGCAACCTCACGTGCTGCGCATACATCGTGCGGCTTATATAAGCTGGACATACGTCGCTGTCAGCCTCAATGGCGGCTCCCCTCCGAACGGTATATGTAATACGCAGTACGTAAGAGGCTTTTTTCTTGACCGTGCGTTTTTGGCGTTGCAAGTGAAGGTTGCCGGAACAGCTCGGTTCGAGACCGAGGGCCCGGCTGGTGGAGCCTTTCGGTGCGGCCTGCGCCGATCGGGTGAGAGTGGGCCGGCCATGAGTTGACCCACTCTCGTTCCCGCGCGTCAATCAGGCGAACGGGAGGGGAACATGATGGACTGGCGGCTGGGCATCGATCTGGGCACAAACTCACTGGGATGGGCGGCGCTCCATCTGGTCAAAAGCGGCGATGGCTGGGCGCCTGACGGGATCGTCGCGGCCGGTTCGCGCATATTCAGCGACGGGCGCGACCCGAAATCCGGCGCCTCGCTCGCGGTTGACCGAAGGGAAGCTCGCGCGATGCGGCGGCGGCGCGACCGGTTCCAGCAGCGCCAGCGCGCGCTGATGACCCACCTCGTCGCCGACGGGCTGTTCCCGGCCGATCCCGCCGCGCGCAAGGCGCTGGAAGAGCTGGATCCCTACGAGCTGCGCGCCCGTGCGCTGGATGAGCCCCTGACGCTCCCCGAGCTCGGCCGCGCCATCTGGCACCTCAACCAGCGCCGCGGCTTCAAGTCGAACCGCAAGACCGACAAACCCGATAAGCCAGGGGATGACAGCGGCAAGATCAAGACGGGTGTGGGCCGGTTGCGCGCTGAAATAGATCGAGGCGACGCGCGCACCTTTGGTGAATGGCTGCACCTGCGCCGGCAGCGCAAGACGGAGGAGCATCCGGACGGTCTGTCGGTGCGCACCCGCCTGCGCGCGGAGCAGGGCGATGACGCGAAAGGGATGGGCTACGACTTCTACCCCGACCGCGACCTGCTCGAAGAAGAGTTCAACGAGCTCTGGAGCGCGCAGGAATCCTATCATCCCGACGTGCTGACGCCCGATGTGCGCGCGCGACTGTTCGAGATCGTCTTTCACCAGCGCCCGCTCAAGCAGCCGAAGATCGGCACCGACACGTTCGGCACCGGCGAGCCGCGCCTTGCCAAGGCACACCCGCTATTCCAGCGACGGCGGTTGCTGGAGGAGCTGAACGCGCTCAAGATCGTTCGGGTCGGCCAGGTGGCCGAGCGCCTCACGCCCGAGCAGCGCGACCTGCTGCTATCTAGACTGAAGGGCAGCGGTAAGATGAGCTTCGCAGCGATGCGCAAAGCGTTGAGGCTCGAGCATGAAGCGCGATTTAACAAGGAAAGTGGGAACCGCACCGACCTGAAAGGCGACGAGGTCGCGGCGGTGATGGGTGCCAAGACCCGCTTCGCCGAGCGCTGGCTTTACTTCTCGCCCGACGAGCAATGGTCGATCGTGGAACGGCTGGAGGCGGTGCAGACCGATGCCGAACTCGCCAGCTTCCGCGACTGGGTAGCGGGAGCCTATGGCCTGACGCCGGAACGGGCGAGCGCTGTCGCGACAGCCCGGCTGCCACAAGGGTTCGGCCGTTTCGGCGAAACCGTCACACGCGAGCTGATTGATGCGCTCGGCCAGGAACGCGACGCGGACGGTCGCGTGATCGTCTACAGCGAAGCCGTGGAGCGGCTGGGGCGACACCACAGCGATTTCCGCACCGGCGAGATCCTGGCCGAGCTGCCCTATTATGGCGAGGTGCTCGACCGCCACATCATGCCTGGTAGTGGAGATGCCTCCGAACCGGATGTGATCACGCGGGTCGGCCGCTTGACCAACCCGACCGTCCATATCGGGCTCAATCAAGTACGTCGGACGGTGAACAGACTGATCGCGCGCTACGGCCCGCCTCGGGAGATCGCGGTCGAGTTGGCGCGCGAGCTCAAGCTTACCGACGACGAGAAGAAGAAGCGCAGTCGCGAGAACAATGACAATCGGCAGGCGGCCGAGCGGCGCGGACGGATGTTGGACGAGATCGGCATCGAGAACTCCGGCGAGAACCGGGCGAAGCTCCGCCTTTGGGAGGAGCTGGACGGCGACAACGTCATGGGGCGGGCATGTGTGTATTCCGGCGAGGTGATCTCGATCCGGCGCCTGTTTTCGCCGGAGGTCGAGGTCGATCACATCCTGCCCTTCAAGGACACGCTGGACGACAGCAACGGCAACAAGATCGTCTGCATGCAGCTGGCCAATCGCTACAAGCGCAAGCGATCCCCTTGGCAGACATGGGGCGGCACGGCTGCCTGGGAGGGGATCGCCGAGCGCGCGTCACGCCTGCCGCGCGGCAAGCGGCGGCGGTTCGAGCCCGATGCCATGGAGCGGTACAAGGAAGAAGCGGGCTTCCTGCCGCGCCAGCTGGTCGATACGCAGTATCTGTCGCGGCTCGCGCGCGAATACATGGCGTCGCTCTACCCCGACAAGGGCGACGGCAGCAGCAATGTCTGGGTGTCGCCCGGTCAGCTGACCGAGATGGTCCGCCGCAAGCTCGGTCTGAACGATTTGCTCGATGACCACAACATCGCCGGCGGCAAGAAGAACCGACTGGATCATCGCCACCATGCGATCGATGCGATCGTGATCGGCGTGGTTGACCGCGGCATGCTGCAGCAGATCGCGCGCGCGTCGGGGCTGGAGGGCGAGGAGGGCCGCGAGCGCATCATCATTCCCGAGCCGTGGGACGGCTTCCGCGACGAGGTGCGCACCACCGTGCGCGCGATCGTCACCAGCCACCGGGCCGATCACGGCACTGCCGGCCACGGTACCGGCTCGACCGCCGGACGTCTGCACAACGACACCGCCTATGGGCTCACGCGCATGACGGACGCGAGTGGTAACACGATCGTCGTCCGGCGTAAGCCGCTCGCCGGACTGAGGCCGGCGGATCTCGTCGCCATACGCGATCCCGATCTGCGGGCTGCGCTGCACCGCGCGACCGAGGGGCTGGACGGCAAGGCATTCGAGCGTGCGCTTGCCGAGTTTTCGCGGACCGGGCCGCTTCAGTTCCGGGGCACGCGACACGTGCGCGTGACCGAGCCGCTCACCGTGATCTTGATCCGCGACGCGCGGGGGACGGCTTACAAAGGCTACAAGGGCGACTCGAACTACCGCTACGACGTCTGGGAGATGCCGGATGGCAAGTGGGTCACGCACTGGCGCGACCGCGACGGCACCGACCATTGCGGCATCGTGTCGATGTTCGATGCCCATCAGGCGCGGCTCGAACCGAGACCGCATCCCGCCGCCCGGAAAGTGTTGAGCCTGCATCAGGACGACCTGGTCGTGCTCGATCCTGAGGGCGGCGAGCGACGCCTGATGCGGGTCGTCAAGTTTGGGCAAAACGGCCAGATCACGCTGGCTGGCCCGAACGAAGCGGGTGACCTCAAGCGCCGCGACGCAACGGCTAACGACGAAGACTATTTCAAATATGTCTCGCCAACCGCAGGCGGGTTAAAGAAGGCGCGCGCGCGCCAGGTCCGGATCGACGAGCTCGGCCAAGTTCGGGATCCCGGCTTCCCGGCGCGCAAGGCCGTCCGCCCGACACGGCCGAAGCCCCCGACCGTCGGATGACATTGGCTCCATTCGGGAGCGATCTCGTGTCCGGCCCACGCTGACACCCGCCCCGCCCTCCCCTAGCTTCGGGCTTGGGGAGGGCCGGGTGGACCGCATCATCGACATCGCCACCGACGGCCGGCATCTCTCCGCGCATCGCGGCTTCCTGATCGTCGCCGAAGGGCATGAGGAGGTCGGGCGCGTGCCGCTCGACGATGTCGGCGCGGTGATCGTGCACGCGCACGGCGTCACCTGGACGACCAACCTGGTCGTCGCGCTCGCGGAGCGCGGCGCGACCCTGCTGCTGTGCGGCGCCAACCATGCGCCCGTCGCCATCTGCCTGCCGCTCGCCGGCCACCACGCGCAGAACGCCCGGATGCGCGCGCAATGGGAGGCGAAGCGGCCGCTCGCCAAGCAGCTGTGGCGCGCCGTCGTCGTCGCCAAGGTGCGCTGGCAGGGCGCGGCGGCGGCGGCGAACGGCGGCTCGGCGGCGCCGTACGAGTTCCTCGCGCGCCGGGTCGGCTCGGGCGACCCGGACAATATCGAGGCGCAGGCGGCGCGGCGCTATTGGGGCGAGTTGATGGGCCCCGACTTCCGCCGCGATCGCGATGCCGAGGGGGCCAACGCGATGCTCAACTACGGCTATGCGGTGATGCGCGCCACCTGCGCACGGGCCGTGGTCGCGGCGGGGCTGCATCCGTCGATCGGCATCCACCATGCCAATCGCGGCAACCCGATGGCGCTCGCCGACGACCTGATCGAGCCGTTCCGCCCGCTGGTCGACTGGCTGACCGTGCGGCTGCGCGCGGCCGGGCAGGACGCGGTGACGCCGGCGGCGAAGCACGCCTATGCCGGCCTGATCGCGCTCGATCTGCCCGGCGAGGACGGCACGACCACCGTCTGGCAGGCGGCGATGCGCGCCGCGGCGACGCTCGCGCGCGCCCTCCAATCGGGGCGCGTCGCCGATCTCGTGCTGCCGAAACCGCCCTCCGCGCTGGAGCTCGCCGGCCTTCCCGTGCCGGCATGACCGCGACGCAGCTCAGCGGCTATCGCCTGATGTGGATCTTCGTGATGTTCGACCTGCCGGTGGGCACCAAGGCGGAGATGCGCGCGGCGACCAGATTCCGCGAGTATCTGCTGGACGAGGGCTTCGAGAAATCGCAATTCTCGATTTACGCACGCTTCTGCAACGGCAAGGAGCAATATGAGGCCTATCTCCGTCGCATCGAGGCCAACCTGCCGGACCGGGGGGACATCCACATCCTCACCTTCACGGACCGGCAATACGAGACCATCGTCCGATTCGCGGGGCAACGCCGCCGGCGGCCACGAAAAAATCCGGACCAGCTGGCGCTGTTCTAGGTGAGTCGAGGGCATTCAACCGCGGGCGCGGAGGCCGCTATGTCGTTAAGGTTCAACGACATAGCGACACTCCTGCCATAGCCGCTCAGAGACCGCGGTCCAACGGCAACGCACGCCTGCGCAGCTGGCCAAGATTCTGCGCCATAGCCGCTCAGAGACCGCGGTCCAACGGCAACACGCGGAACGGTGGCGACGCTTGCACCACCGCCATAGCCGCTCAGAGACCGCGGTCCAACGGCAACGCGCGCGGCCACGGTGACGGCGCCGGGCGCGCCATAGCCGCTCAGAGACCGCGGTCCAACGGCAACTTATACGCATCACCAGTGCTGTCTTCCGCGGCCATAGCCGCTCAGAGACCGCGGTCCAACGGCAACGGGCCACGCCCCGCCGACCATCCGATCGCCGCCATAGCCGCTCAGAGACCGCGGTCCAACGGCAACCCCCGCCGGTTGTCGTGGTCGCTGCGGAGAGCCATAGCCGCTCAGAGACCGCGGTCCAACGGCAACGGCGCGCAACGCGGGCTGCGCGTGCGCGACGCCATAGCCGCTCAGAGACCGCGGTCCAACGGCAACGGGCTGCAGATGTCTTCGGCGCTGCGCCCCGCCATAGCCGCTCAGAGACCGCGGTCCAACGGCAACCGATCGAGCCCGGCGCCGAACAACTCAAACGCCATAGCCGCTCAGAGACCGCGGTCCAACGGCAACGGCTGGCCGATCATGCTGTCGCAGGCGGAGGCCATAGCCGCTCAGAGACCGCGGTCCAACGGCAACGCGTTGACCGTCGCGCAATGCCTCGCGTTGGCCATAGCCGCTCAGAGACCGCGGTCCAACGGCAACGATTTTAATTGGGCAGTCGCAACGGGGCCAGCCATAGCCGCTCAGAGACCGCGGTCCAACGGCAACATATCTCGACAACATGCGCCAGAGCATTCAGCCATAGCCGCTCAGAGACCGCGGTCCAACGGCAACCCCTTGATGAACCCGGCGTCTACCATCACGGCCATAGCCGCTCAGAGACCGCGGTCCAACGGCAACGGTGTAGGCGCGCGCCAGCGGGTCCGTCGAGCCATAGCCGCTCAGAGACCGCGGTCCAACGGCAACCATTGACGGCGGCAGCTGTGGACGCCGTGGGCCATAGCCGCTCAGAGACCGCGGTCCAACGGCAACCCAGCCGAGTTGTTGGCGGTGGTGATCGCCGCCATAGCCGCTCAGAGACCGCGGTCCAACGGCAACGGGCGCCACGCGCGCGCTGCTGTCCGTCGAGCCATAGCCGCTCAGAGACCGCGGTCCAACGGCAACTTGATGGTGCCGGTGATCTCGTCGACCTCGGCCATAGCCGCTCAGAGACCGCGGTCCAACGGCAACCAACAGCTCGCGGACCAAGCGTTGACCGCGGCCATAGCCGCTCAGAGACCGCGGTCCAACGGCAACGCCGGCATCGCGGCCTGTGCGAGCGCCGTGGCCATAGCCGCTCAGAGACCGCGGTCCAACGGCAACTAGCGACCGACCAGGATAACCTCCGAGAGGGCCATAGCCGCTCAGAGACCGCGGTCCAACGGCAACGCTACGCTCAGCTCCCGCGCGAGACCATCAGCCATAGCCGCTCAGAGACCGCGGTCCAACGGCAACGGCGCCGCGCCGTTGACAAGTGAGGAGGCCGCCATAGCCGCTCAGAGACCGCGGTCCAACGGCAACCGAATTGACGGACGCTGGGCATCTCGCCCGGCCATAGCCGCTCAGAGACCGCGGTCCAACGGCAACACAATGACGCTCTGAGCTTCACAGCGGACAGCCATAGCCGCTCAGAGACCGCGGTCCAACGGCAACCTATGGCGAAGAATTACGTGCAGCCGGGTGGCCATAGCCGCTCAGAGACCGCGGTCCAACGGCAACTTCCGGGCCGCGCTCAATCACCGCGGGATAGCCATAGCCGCTCAGAGACCGCGGTCCAACGGCAACCGCAGCTGCGAGCGCCACCTGATTGGACGAGCCATAGCCGCTCAGAGACCGCGGTCCAACGGCAACTCATCGTCTATCCTCCTTACGAAAGCGCCGGCCATAGCCGCTCAGAGACCGCGGTCCAACGGCAACAGCTTCGCCTTGATGACCAGCAGGAGCGCAGCCATAGCCGCTCAGAGACCGCGGTCCAACGGCAACACGCAGACCGGCGATCACACTTACGAGAACGCCATAGCCGCTCAGAGACCGCGGTCCAACGGCAACATGTCAGCGCACCATCCCGTGGCCGGCGCGGCCATAGCCGCTCAGAGACCGCGGTCCAACGGCAACGCAACGCGACCACGGCGAAGGTCGAAGCGTGCCATAGCCGCTCAGAGACCGCGGTCCAACGGCAACAGTGCATCAGTCTTCCCCTTGCCGCTGCCTGCCATAGCCGCTCAGAGACCGCGGTCCAACGGCAACGCCAAGCTGATGGCGCGCAGGACGCCAGCGGCCATAGCCGCTCAGAGACCGCGGTCCAACGGCAACTACCGCCCGCTGCCACAGGACCGGCTGACCGCCATAGCCGCTCAGAGACCGCGGTCCAACGGCAACAGCGGGCAGCTGATCTGCACGGGGGGCGGCGCCATAGCCGCTCAGAGACCGCGGTCCAACGGCAACGCGCGCATGGTCGACCTGTGCGCGTTCACGGCCATAGCCGCTCAGAGACCGCGGTCCAACGGCAACAGATCGATAACCCGGTCGCGCTGATGAGCGGCCATAGCCGCTCAGAGACCGCGGTCCAACGGCAACGGGCGTGTACGAGGTCTGCGCGGCCCCGTCGCCATAGCCGCTCAGAGACCGCGGTCCAACGGCAACGAAACGCCGACGGAAGTATCCGATACAATCGCCATAGCCGCTCAGAGACCGCGGTCCAACGGCAACGGCGAAGGGCCGCAATTCTATCAGCGCATTGCCATAGCCGCTCAGAGACCGCGGTCCAACGGCAACCGAGCATCAGCACGATGACAGGGACGGAGAGCCATAGCCGCTCAGAGACCGCGGTCCAACGGCAACCGAGCATCAGCACGATGACAGGGACGGAGAGCCATAGCCGCTCAGAGACCGCGGTCCAACGGCAACCGAAACGAGCCCTTCAAGCCCGTCTGGATTGCCATAGCCGCTCAGAGACCGCGGTCCAACGGCAACTAGCCGCCGGTTCACTTGGCGGTCGACGCGGCCATAGCCGCTCAGAGACCGCGGTCCAACGGCAACGTCCGTGGGTCCTGCCCCGCCGCGATCGCGGCCATAGCCGCTCAGAGACCGCGGTCCAACGGCAACAGCTCCACCTGCAGACCACCTGACGGTCCGGCCATAGCCGCTCAGAGACCGCGGTCCAACGGCAACGCCCGCTCGCCAGCTATCGCGACCAGCTCGGCCATAGCCGCTCAGAGACCGCGGTCCAACGGCAACGCTGCGCGTCCGCGATCAGGCGGGCGCGCAGCCATAGCCGCTCAGAGACCGCGGTCCAACGGCAACATCGCGATCATCGCGGACGCGTCGTGCTCGGCCATAGCCGCTCAGAGACCGCGGTCCAACGGCAACACAAGGCGCTGCTGGCGATGAATACGATCGGCCATAGCCGCTCAGAGACCGCGGTCCAACGGCAACCGGGACGTTCTCGCGCCAGAGACGACGAGCGCCATAGCCGCTCAGAGACCGCGGTCCAACGGCAACAGGTCGAGTCCTCCGACGCCGGCGCAGAGGGCCATAGCCGCTCAGAGACCGCGGTCCAACGGCAACAGCGCGGCAAGGTGATCCACGGGCTCGTGAGCCATAGCCGCTCAGAGACCGCGGTCCAACGGCAACTGGCCGTCGCCCTCGGCATGCGCCTTGCCGGCCATAGCCGCTCAGAGACCGCGGTCCAACGGCAACTACCCTTCGCTCAACGGCACGGCGTGGACGGCCATAGCCGCTCAGAGACCGCGGTCCAACGGCAACTGATCGGCCATGCTGTTATTCCTTGTCCAAGCCATAGCCGCTCAGAGACCGCGGTCCAACGGCAACATGGCGCGCTTCGCCATATCTACTATCTGCCGCCATAGCCGCTCAGAGACCGCGGTCCAACGGCAACTAGGTTGGGCCCACTCGGCGCTCGCGAAGTGCCATAGCCGCTCAGAGACCGCGGTCCAACGGCAACAGGTTCGAGTTAGGCCCGGCGCAAGGTTGCGCCATAGCCGCTCAGAGACCGCGGTCCAACGGCAACCGTGGCCGTCCGCGCGAAGGTCGTCGATCAGCCATAGCCGCTCAGAGACCGCGGTCCAACGGCAACTCAGATTGGACCCGCGGATTACCGCCATCAGCCATAGCCGCTCAGAGACCGCGGTCCAACGGCAACTGCAAACCGGTCACCCTTGTTCACGCTAGCGCCATAGCCGCTCAGAGACCGCGGTCCAACGGCAACACAGAGAGCAGCGCGTGTTCGCCTCGATCAGCCATAGCCGCTCAGAGACCGCGGTCCAACGGCAACTGCCTCGGTCAATGAGCCGCCGCGAGCACCGCCATAGCCGCTCAGAGACCGCGGTCCAACGGCAACACAGCGGGGAGCCGGCTAAGAATGCGCTGCGCCATAGCCGCTCAGAGACCGCGGTCCAACGGCAACAACTTCGCGGGGCTGGCGTCCCTGCATCACGCCATAGCCGCTCAGAGACCGCGGTCCAACGGCAACGAACCGAACAGGCGATCGTTCACCGACTTGGCCATAGCCGCTCAGAGACCGCGGTCCAACGGCAACGCCAGAAGCCAGGTGTCCCGATCGCGATCGGCCATAGCCGCTCAGAGACCGCGGTCCAACGGCAACCCTACCAGATCACGGCGAGCGGCGGTCGCAGCCATAGCCGCTCAGAGACCGCGGTCCAACGGCAACTCAAGCGCGTAGCGCGCCTCCGTCCCGCCGGCCATAGCCGCTCAGAGACCGCGGTCCAACGGCAACACCGCGAGCGCGGCTGGCAGCGGCTGCGCTGCCATAGCCGCTCAGAGACCGCGGTCCAACGGCAACGTGCCGCTGAGCACGGCGATGCGGCCGAGCAGCCATAGCCGCTCAGAGACCGCGGTCCAACGGCAACGGTCCAGGGCTGCGCCAGCCGGAGATTCAAGCCATAGCCGCTCAGAGACCGCGGTCCAACGGCAACCGTGCAGGCGGCGTTCCGGTCGTTTGCCAGGCCATAGCCGCTCAGAGACCGCGGTCCAACGGCAACGGAGGCGGATCGGACATGAACGTCTGCCGCGCCATAGCCGCTCAGAGACCGCGGTCCAACGGCAACCGATCAGCGCCAGAGCAGAGGACGCAAATGGCCATAGCCGCTCAGAGACCGCGGTCCAACGGCAACACAGCGATGATATGTCAGTGGCGGGATGGGCCATAGCCGCTCAGAGACCGCGGTCCAACGACAACTAACAAAAGCCGGTGTTTACTTGGAAGTCTGCCATAGCCGCTCAGAGACCGCGGTCCAACGGCAACAACTCCGTGGGACGGCCGCCGCTCAACATCGCCATAGCCGCTCAGAGACCGCGGTCCAACGGCAACTTGCTTGTTGGCGACGCTGCGCAACTGACTGCCATAGCCGCTCAGAGACCGCGGTCCAACGGCAACACGACGGTAGCGTTCGCGTCCGGCCTGACCGCCATAGCCGCTCAGAGACCGCGGTCCAACGGCAACAGCGCCGAGGCTATCTCGTTGCTGGTGCGCGCCATAGCCGCTCAGAGACCGCGGTCCAACGGCAACCAGACGCGCGCATTGCCGCGCATCGCGTGGGCCATAGCCGCTCAGAGACCGCGGTCCAACGGCAACTGCGCCGCGACATAGGCGAGGAACGCCGAGGCCATAGCCGCTCAGAGACCGCGGTCCAACGGCAACAGCGGCGCTTATGCGATCGATGGCGAGCTGGCCATAGCCGCTCAGAGACCGCGGTCCAACGGCAACCCAGCAGCTAACCGGTGCCGAGGCGATCGCGCCATAGCCGCTCAGAGACCGCGGTCCAACGGCAACTGTAGCGCCTGCTCCATGACGCTCTCATGTGCCATAGCCGCTCAGAGACCGCGGTCCAACGGCAACCGCGCGGGTGGTGGTGACGAATCACAAAATGCCATAGCCGCTCAGAGACCGCGGTCCAACGGCAACGGCACCAGCGACCATGAGCGTGGCCAGGCGGCCATAGCCGCTCAGAGACCGCGGTCCAACGGCAACGATTTGTGCGAGCGCAAGCGTCGTCTGTTGGCCATAGCCGCTCAGAGACCGCGCTCCAACGGCAACATGGGGACGAGCGCTACCCGGCCGAACTGGCCATAGCCGCTCAGAGACCGCGGTCCAACGGCAACACGTTTCGACGCTACCCGTGTTCGTGTCGGGCCATAGCCGCTCAGAGACCGCGGTCCAACGGCAACAAGGCTTCTGACCTGATCACTTTGGCGCAGGCCATAGCCGCTCAGAGACCGCGGTCCAACGGCAACCCGTCAGTGCAGGGCTGCCACATCGCCAAAGCCATAGCCGCTCAGAGACCGCGGTCCAACGGCAACGCGCGCAGGGGCACGTCGTTAGCTAGCAAGGCCATAGCCGCTCAGAGACCGCGGTCCAACGGCAACGCACGCCGTAAGCGCCGCCATCGATGCGGCGCCATAGCCGCTCAGACCGCGGCCCACGGCAACCATTGACGTCAGCGAGAACGCGCTGACCACGCCATAGCCGCTCAGAGACCGCGGTCCAACGGCAACAGCCACCGATCGGTCGCCCTTAGTAGCGCCGAATACCCCCCGCGTAGGCCCGACGCCCCTCTCAGCCCTCGATGCGGTAATGGATCGGCTTGAAGCTGCCGCCGTTCGAATCCGGCGCGGAGCAGGCGGTCAGGCCGATCACCAGATCGCGCGCGGCGCGGAATGCGATCCGGTCACCGGCGCGGCTCAGCGGCGGCAGCACCCGCAGCCTGCCCGTCGCCCCGTCGACGGGCACGTTCATGAAGCAGTTGAACGCGATCGGGATGCGATCGGGCGTGATCCCGTACGGCGCCAGAGCGTCGGCCAGGTTGCCGAAACAGCCGCGGTGCGGCGGCAGCGTCGGGTAGAAGTGGCGGAAGGTATCGTACGAACAGGGCGTCAGCAGGAAATCGTGCAGGCCGACGGTGTCCTCCTCGATCGTGAGGAGCACGTTGGAGCGGTTCGAATAGAGCTTGTGGCCGGTGGTCAGCCGGATCGTCTCGGCATAGTCGAGCGTGCGCCCCGACGACATCACCTCGTCCACATCGTCCGCGTTGAAGGCGAGCAGGTCCGCCACCTGTTCGCCCCGGGGATCGATCACCACCAGCTTCGCGCCCGCATCCAGACGGAACGCGACGCCGCTCCGCTCCGGGACGATCTGCGGGTCGCTCACGTCGCCCCGTTGTAGCGGAACGGGCATTGCCAGCCGTCCTGCACCGCGCGGCCGGAATATTGCCGCGCTTCGCTGGCCTCGCCGTGGCGCGCGAGCATCGGGTTGCGCGAGCCGGCCAGCGCCTCGTCGCGCAGCATGATCTTCTCGCGCATGCCCTCATATTTGCCCTGCGCGCGCAATCGCTCGAACTGGTCGTGGAGGTTGAACACCATCACCGGCCGCTCGAACCGGCGCGCGGGGCGGCTGGCATGGGGATGCAGGCCGACGACGAAGAACGCCTCGCCGCCGAACGACAGCGAAAAATGCGGATCGTCGGGATCGGCGCTGACGCTCCGGTCGTAATCCTGGCCGAGCCATACGTCCTTGTCGGACAGCGACTGGATGCGCCGCCAGATATGCCGCTCGAACTCGGCTTCGCTGAGATCGCCCGGGCGGTCGAAGATCACCGCCAGGCTGCGGAACAGCGCCGGCTCGGCGCGATAGGCGTCGGCCCATTTCATCAGCTTGTCGTGGATGCGCAGATCGTCCCACGCGCTCGTCAGGTCGCGCGCGACCAGCACGTCCAGCGTGCCGCGGGCGAGCGCCGCCTTGGCGCCGACGCACGGAAACGCCGCCTCGCCGACCCGATCGTGGAGGCGACGGGCCAGATCGTCCTCGCCCGAGGCGCCCCAGCCGAACAGGGGCTGTTCAGGTTTCAGCATGCCCGCCAAACGCGCGCTGACAGACCTCGTTCCGAACGTCACGTGCGGGTCAAGAAGAGCAGGTTACCTGCGTTATCTCGCGCCCCCAGAGGTAAACAAACATCAAACCCGCATGGTTCATCGCCAAGGAAGGGCCGACGTCGAGCCGAGCCTTGCGACAGGTAGGCGGCGTGGTTGTTGTCGAACACTGTGGATCTCCGCAGACACTCTCCGGCGTTCCTTGCTGCGCCGATCCGGTGTGGGGTGGTGACCTGCGCCGTCCCGCCCGGCGAGGCGGTCGCCGAACGCCGCTTCCCCCGCCTGCCCCCCACGCCTATATCCACCGGCTCATGGCCACCGCCGCCGCCCCCCTGCCTGCCGACTGGCGCGACTTCCTGGCGCTGACCAAGCCGCGCGTGATGACGCTGGTCGTCTTCACCGGCCTGTGCGGCCTGCTCGCAGCTCCGCCGGTCGACGGCCACCGGATCGATCCGGTGCTGGGCTTCACCGCCATCCTGTGCATCGCGCTCGGCGCGGGGGCGGCGGGGGCGCTCAACCAATGGTGGGAGTCGGACATCGACGCGCGGATGCGCCGCACCGCCGCCCGCCCGTTGCCGGCAGGGCGCATGGACCGGCAGTCGGCACTGCATTTCGGCGTCGGGGTCGGGGTGGCGTCGGTCATCCTGATGGGGTTCGCCGTGAACCTGCTGGCGGCGGCGATCCTGGCTGTCTCCATCCTGTTCTATGTCCTGGTCTACACCGTCTGGCTGAAGCGCCGGACGCCGCAGAACATCGTCATCGGGGGCGCGGCGGGGGCGTTTCCGCCGGTGATCGGCTGGGCCGCGGCGACGGGCCGGGTGGACGTGTTGCCCGTGCTCCTGTTCCTGCTCGTCTTCCTGTGGACGCCGCCGCATTTCTGGGCGCTCGCGCTGTTCATGCGGTCCGACTATGCGGCGGCAGGCGTGCCGATGCTGCCGGTGGTCGCCGGCGAGCGCGCGACCCGGCGGCAGATCGGGCTCTACACGGTGCCGATGGCCGCCGCCGCGCTGGCGCCCTGGCCGCTGGGGCTGGCGGGGCCGCTCTACGCGGGTGCCGCGCTGACCCTGACGGCCGTGTTCGCCGCCATGGCGGCGCGGGTCGCGGTGCGCGAGACGGGCGTGGATGACCGGATGCAGCCGGAAAAGACATTGTTCGCCTATTCGATCCTCTACCTTTTCCTCCTGTTCGGCGCGCTGGTTGCCGACCGATGGTTCGTATGACCCCCGATGACGAAGACCTGGTGCGCGGCCGGCAGAAGGGGCGCGCGATCGTGATGGCGCTGATCCTGGGCGGCTTCGTGCTGCTGGTGTTCTTCATCAGCATCGCCAAGATCCGGCAGGGCCACGCATGACCCGGCAGACGCGGACGGCGCTGCTGGCCGTGTTCGGCATCTGCTGCATGAGCGGGCTCGCCTGGGCGAGCGTGCCGCTCTACCGCCTGTTCTGCCAGGCGACCGGGCTGAACGGCACGACCGGACGGGCCGAGCGGGCGCCGGGCGGGGTCAATCAGCAGATCGTCGTCGCCTTCGACACCAATGTCGCGCCCAACCTGCCCTGGCGCTTCCGGCCCGAGGCACGGACCGACACCGTGGACATCGGCGCGCGGGACATGGCGTTCTTCGACGCCACCAACACCAGCCGGACCCCCATCACCGGCACTGCCACCTTCAACGTCCAGCCGGCGCAGGCGGGCAAGTATTTCAAGAAAATCCAGTGCTTCTGCTTCACCCAGCAGACGCTCAGGCCCGGCGAGACGCAGCGCATGCCGGTGATCTTCTACGTCGACCCCGCGATCCTGCAGGACCCCGACGCGCGCGACATCCAGACCATCACGCTGTCCTACACCTTCTGGCCCGCCGGCGCGGCCGGGGCGTCGGCGGGGCGAACCGCGCATGACGGATAGGTAGCAGGTAGGTTTGGGGGGTCTGCTACCCGCTGACCGCTGCCTCCCGACTCTTGGGTTTGACGGCGCTCGCCGCCGCGTTAGAGCGTTGATCCGACGACCGATAGGAATCCGTGAGCATGGCCGGCGCCAAGAACCACCAATATCATATCCTGCCGCCCGACATCTGGCCGATCACCGGCGCCTTCTCGGCGCTGATGATGGCGGTCGGCGGCATCTTGTGGATGCATGGCGGCCATGTCGGCAAACCGAACGGCGGCGGCTACCTGTTCTTCATGGGCGTGATCGCGGTGCTGACCGTGATGTATTCCTGGTGGTCGAACGTCATCAGGGAGGCGCACGCGGGCGACCATACGCCGGTCGTCCAGCTCCACCTGCGCTACGGCATGATCCTGTTCATCGCGTCGGAGGTGATGTTCTTCGTCGGCTGGTTCTGGGCGTTCTTCGATTTCTCGCTGTTCCCCACCGCGATGAGCTTCGTCGACGGCCAGGTGACCCGCGCGACGGAGGGGGCCGCGGCGATTGCCGCGCAATGGCCGCCCAAGGGGCTGACGGTCATCAACCCCTTCGCCTTCCCGCTGCTCAACACGATGATCCTGCTCTGCTCGGGCACGACCGTCACCTGGGCGCACCACGCGCTGATTCACGGGCAGCGCGGCGGCGAGAAGAAGGGCGTGTGGGGCCTCGTCGGCGTCGGTGACCGCGACGGCGTGCTCAAGGGCCTGTGGCTGACGATCCTGCTGGGCATGACCTTCACCAGCATCCAGGCGTACGAATATGCCCATGCGCCCTTCCCCTTCAAGGGGATCAACTATGGCGCGTCCTTCTTCATGGCGACCGGCTTTCACGGCTTTCACGTGCTGGTCGGCACGATCTTCCTGATCGTCTGCCTGGTCCGTGCCTATCGGGGCGATTTCACGCCGCGCCAGCATTTCGGCTTCGAGGCGGCCGCCTGGTACTGGCACTTCGTCGACGTCGTCTGGCTGTTCCTGTTCGTCACGGTCTATGTCTGGGGCGGCTGGGGCGCGCCGATCGAAGGCGGCTGAGGACGTGGGCGCGGTGGCCGAGCCGACCATCGCGCAGGCCGGACTGCGGGGCCTCTGCCCGCGCTGCGGCGCGCGGACGCTGTTCGGGCGGCATTGGATCAAGTTCGAGCCGACCTGCCGCGCGTGCGGGCTAGATATCTCGGCGTTCAACGTCGGCGACGGGCCGGCGGCGTTCCTCACGCTGATCCTGGGCACCGTCGTGATGGCGATGGCGATCCTGCTGGAGCTGACCGTCCACCCGCCGCTCTGGGTCCATTTCATCATTTGGCTGCCGGTCACCTTCGCCGGCGTGATCGGCTCGCTGCGGCTCGCCAAGGCGGCGCTGCTCGCCGCCGAATACCGCAACCGCGCCGCCGAGGGACGCCTCAAGAAGTGAGGCGGGTGCCGCTGCTGCCGACGCTGCTGGTCGGCCTGGCGGTCGCCGCGATGATCGCGCTCGGCCTTTGGCAGCTGCTGATCCGCCTCCCCGAGAAGGAGGCGTTCCTCGCCCAGCTCGCGGCCAACCCCGCCAAGCCTTCGGTCGCCTTCCCGGCCGTTCCCGACGACCGACTGCTCTTTCGCCGAACGACGGCGATGTGCCCGCAGCCCGTGACGATCCGCCTCGCCGGCGCGGGCGCCGTCGGCTTCAGGGCGATAGCCGAGTGCCGCGCCGGCCTTATCGTCCAGCTCGGCACGACGCACGATCCCGACGCCAGGATCGCGTGGTCCGGCGGCGTGGTGACAGGCTACATCTCCCACGCGCCGGACGCGCGCCCACTGATCGCGTCGCTGTTCGACCACACGCCGGCGCGCATGATGCTGGTCGCCGACGAGGCCCCGCCCGGCCTCGCCCGCAACGCCCCGCCGGACCTGGCCGCAGTGCCCAACAACCATCTCGCCTATGCGGTGCAATGGTTCTTCTTCGCCGCGATCGCGACCGTGATCTACGTGCTGGCGCTCCGCCGCCGCCGCTGACCCGGGATCGTCATGCCGCCCTTGTGCCGGCATCCACGTCGATCCTGTTCCGCCGAGCAAGCAACGCGCCCTGCCGTCGATGCCGGGACGAGCCCCGGCCTGACGAGAAGCAGAGCTTGCTTGCTCCCCCCTCACCGCCCCGCTACCCGCGCGACCCATGCGCTACGTCAGCACCCGCGGCTCGGCCCCCGCGCTCGGTTTCGCCGAGGTGACGCTCGCCGGCCTGGCGAGCGACGGCGGGCTGTACGTGCCGGAAGCATGGCCCCGCTTCACCGCGGACGAGATAGCGGACCTCGCCGGCCGGTCCTACGCCGAGACCGCCGCCCGCGTCCTCGCGCCCTTCGTCGGCGAGGCGATCCCGGCCGCCGACCTGCGGGCGCTGTGCGAGCAGGCCTATGCGCGGTTCAGCCACGCCGCCGTCGTCCCGCTCGTTCAACTCGATCATGAGCTGTGGCTGCTGGAGCTGTTCCACGGCCCGACGCTCGCCTTCAAGGACGTGGCGCTGCAGCTGCTGGGCCTGCTGTTCGAGCGCTTCCTGGCCGACCCGGATCGCACCGGCGACTCCCGGCCGCTCACCGTCATTGGCGCGACCTCGGGCGACACCGGCTCCGCGGCGATCGACGCGCTCGCCGGCCGCGCGGGCGTGGAGGTGTTCATGGTCCACCCGCTCGGGCGCGTCACCGACGTGCAGCGGCGGCAGATGACCACGGTCACCGCGCCCAACATCCACAACATCGCGATCGAAGGCGACTTCGATCAGGCACAGGCCCTGGTGAAGGCGATGTTTGCCGACGCCGCGCTGGGCCACCTGCGCCTGTCTGCGGTCAATTCGATCAACTGGGCGCGCCTCGCCGCGCAGGTCGTCTATTATTTCTACGCCGCCGTCCGCCTCGGCGCGCCCGGTCGCGCGGTCGCGTTCGCCGTGCCGACCGGCAATTTCGGCGACGTGTTCGCAGGCTATGTGGCGGCGAAGATGGGGCTGCCGGTCGCACGGCTGGCGGTCGCGACCAACGTCAACGACATCCTCGCGCGCGCGCTCGGCAGCGGCGACTATTCGCGCGGGTCCGTCCAGCGCACCGCGACGCCGTCGATGGACATCCAGGTCTCCTCCAATTTCGAGCGGCTGCTGTTCGATCTCGGCGGTCGCGACGGCAGCGCGACGGCGGCGCAGATGGCCGGCTTCGAGGCGAGCGGCGCGATGCGGCTCACCACCGCGCAGGCGGAGGGCGCGGCGGCGCTGTTCGCGGCCGAACGCGTCGACGCGGACGAGATGGCGATGGCGATGCGCTGGGCCTGCGACGCCGCCGGGCAGGTGATCGACCCGCATACCGCGATCGGCCTCGCCGCCGCGCGCCGATTGCGGCTCGCGCCCGGCGTGCCGCCGAAAACACCTGTTGTGGCGCTCGCCACCGCCCACCCCGCCAAGTTCCCCGACGCCGTCGAGCGCGCTGCCGGCGTGCGTCCGCGCCTGCCGGCTCGCGTCGGCGACCTGCACCACCGGCAGGAGCGTTTCGTCACCCTGCCCGCGACGCTGGCCGCGGTCGGCGGCTATGTCGCGGACCATGGGGCGGGCTGATATGATGTCGTTCGGCTTCACGACCGTTGGCGATGCGATGAGCTGGGCGGTCGCGTTGCTACTCGGCGCTAAGGTCGGGGCGACGGTGGCGTTGCTTGCGGTCCGGTTGGAACGCGCCGAGCCGGCGCTGTGGTGGACGACCAAGCTGACACCGATCGCGGCCATGCCGCTGGTCATCGCGCTCGCCGTCCGCGCGCACGATCGCGAGAGCGTAACCATCTTCGCGACAATGGCGGTGTTCGTGGCCATCGCGGTGCCGTGGGCGGTCCGGCGACGCTACGCCACCCAGCGCAGCACCGGGTGACGGCTCTGCCCCTCCACACCATGATCGGCGAGCCCTGGCCCGATTACGGCCTGCTCGACTCCGGCAACGGCCGCAAGCTGGAGCGCTACGGCCGCTTCCGCTTCGTCCGCCCCGAGCCGCAGGCGCTGTGGTCGCCCGCCGCGGCGGACTGGCAGGCCGACGCCGAGTTCGTTCCCGGCGCGGACGAGGAGGGCGGCGGCCAGTGGCGGTTCCACCAGCCCGTCCCGCGCGAGGGCTGGCCGCTGGCCTGGGACGACGTCCGCTTCACTGCGCAGGCGACGCCCTTCCGCCATCTCGGCTTCTTCCCGGACATGGCGCCGGTGTGGCGCTGGATGCGCGAGCGCCTCCACGGGCTCGACGCGCCCGACATGCTCAACCTGTTCGGCTATACCGGCGTCGGCACGCTGGCGCTGGCCGCCAGGGGCGCGCGCGTCGTCCATGTCGACGCGTCCAAGAAGTCGGTCGAGGCCGCCCGCGCCAACGCCCGCCTTTCCGGGCTGGCGGACGCGCCGGTGCGCTGGCTCGTCGACGACGCCGCCAAGTTCGCCGCGCGCGAGGTCCGCCGCGACCGGCGCTATCACGGCATCCTGCTCGACCCGCCCAAATACGGTCGCGGCCCCGAGGGCGAGGTCTGGCGGCTGGAGGAGGATCTGCCCGGCCTGATCGCGAGCTGCCGCGCGCTGCTCGGGCCGGAGTCCCGCTTCCTGTTTCTCACCGTCTATGCGGTGCGCATGTCCGCGCTGGCGATCGGCGAGATGCTCCGCCAGGCCTGCGCGGGCTTGCCCGGCACGGTCGAATGCGGCGAACTCGGCGTTCGCGAGGAGGCCCGCGGCCTGGTGCTGCCGACCGCGATCTGGGCTAGGTGGTCGAACCACCGGGAGATGAGCTGAATGAGACTCGCGTTCGCGCTATTGCAAGCCGCTGTCCTGGCGCAGCCCGCACCCACGGCGCAGGGCCGCGACGTGATCGATCTGTTCGCCACGATGTGCGTCGAGACGGCAGGGCAGTCGGGACGCGCGCATGGGTTCGATCAAGCCCCGGCGCTTGGCCGGCCGATGACCGCCGATGAGATGGCCAGGGTCATGCCCGGCACCGTCGTGACGGAGGGCTGGATCACGAAGAGCCCGAACGACGCCTGGGCGGCCATCTGGTTCGCTCCCGCCAAACGGACATGCGGCGTGACCGTCCGGGCGGCCGATCCCGCTGGATTGGAACCGGCGCTGACCGCCAAGATCAGCGCCTTCTACGGCTCGTTGGGCTTCCCGTTCACTCAGCGGCCGGATGAGACCGCCATCGAGGACGGCGTGACCGTGCATCGCGCCAGCTGGATCGTGACCGCCGGCACGCACGAGCTCGCGATCATCGCGTCCTTCGGCGACAAGCCGATCGGCGCGCATCAGCACCTGATGACCTTCACGATGCTGCATTAATCCATCCCCGCCCGCAGGGCCGCGCCCGCGGCGAACGGCGCGCCGGCGGTGAGGAGCAGGCTGGTCGCCGCGAGCAGCTTCAGCGCCCCAAGGCTTTCCGACGCGCCGCCGTCGAGCGCGCCGGCGCCGAAGATCAGCAGCGGCAGCGCCAGGGGCAGCATGAGCAGCCCCGCCACCGCGCCGGCCCCGCGCAGGCCCGCCACGAGCGCCGCGCAGGCGACCGCCAGCGCCGCCAGCCCCGGCGTGCCGAGCAGCAGCCCCGCCTCGACCCGCGCCAGCGTCGCCGCCGGCAGGTCGAGCAGCCCCGCCGCCGCCACCGCCGCCAGCATCAGCGGCGGCGCGAAGCTGAGCCAATGCGCCGCCGTCTTTGCCGCCGCCACCGCCGCCAGCGACACGCCGCGGCTCGCCAGCTGGTCGATCACGCCGGCCTCAACGTCCGGCCCGACCAGCCGCTCGACCGGGAGCAGCGCCGCCAGCAGCGCCGCCGCCCAGATCACCCCGCCGCCCACCCGCGCCAGCAGCCGCGCGTCCGGCCCGATCGCGAACGGGAACAGGATCGCGGCGAGCAGGAAGAAGGCGACGGTCAGCGTCACGCCCCCGCCGGCATACGCCCGGCGGACATCGCGGAGAATCAGGGGAAGCACCTGCCCTACTCCGTCTTGCCGGCCTCGTGCCGGCATCCGCCGCAGGTCGAACCGCTCGCACCGTAATGGAGGGTGACGCCAAGGTCGGGAGTGGCCCCCGGCACAAGGCCGGGGTGACGGTGGGAGCAGGTCATACCACCCCGCCTAACGCGATCCGCTCCGCCCGCGCCACATCGAGCCCCAGATGCGTCGCCACCACGACTGCCCCGCCCGCCTGGCGATGCGCGGCGATCAAGCCCTCCAGCACCGCCACCGCCACCGCGTCCAGCCCGTTCGCCGGCTCGTCGAGCAGCCACAGCGCCGCCCCGCTCGCCACCGCCCGCGCCAACGCCGCGCGCCGCCGCTGGCCGGTGGAGAGCAGCCGCACCGGCGCATCGCCGAGCGCCGCCAGCCCGACCGCCGCCAGTGCGTCGCCCACCGCGCCGGGCGCCGACCCGTCCAGCCGCGCCCAGAACCGGAGCGCCTTGGCCAATGGCAGCTCCGGGTCCAGCGCCGTCGCGTCGCCCAGCCATGCGACGCGCCCACCGGTCCGCACCGTCCCCGCCGCCGGCGCGAGCAGCCCGGCGGCGAGCCGCAACAGGCTCGACTTGCCGACCCCGTTCGGCCCCGTCACGACTACCGCCTCCCCCGCCGCCAGCCGCAGGTCGAGACGCTCGAACAGCAGCCGCCCGCCGCGCCGGCAGGCGACCCCGTCCATCTCCAGCAGGGCTTGCCCCGTCATCGTGCGTCGCCTTACGCTGGCACCCGCGGTTTCCCAAGGAGCGTGAGCCATGGTCGAGGCATTGAGCGAGGCGGAGCGGGCGGACGCGCTCGATGGGCTGCCCGATTGGGACTATGACGAGGGCCGCGACGCGATCACCCGCTCGATCGTCTTCACCGACTTCGCCGAAGCGTTCGGGTTCATGGCGCAGGTGGCGCTGATCGCCGAAAAGGCGAACCATCACCCCGAATGGACCAATGTCTGGAACCGCGTGGAGGTGCTGCTCACCACCCACGATGCCGGCGGTCTCTCCCACCGCGACATCGAGCTGGCGGCGGCGATCGACGCGATCCTGGGCGACTGAGGCGCGCGAACGGGTCGTTAACCCTGGCCGGTTATCCTGCGGGCATGAAAGCGGTGCTCTTCGCGTTGATCGTGCTCGTCGCCGTCGACGCCTTCGCCAATCATGGTGCGGGATTCCACAGCTTCATCGCCGCGCTGACCGGATTCGGCCAGGGCGTCGGCGCCTGGGTCTTTTCGACCGGCTGAGCCTAGACCTCGCGGCCCGGGCCGCCGCGCATCATCTTCCGCAGGCGTCCGGGCATCCAGCGGGCCGCGAACGCCATCCGCCGCGCCGTCGGGCCGACATAGGTATGGATGCGGTCGCCGTGCACGGCCGCCCACGCCGCCTCCGCCACCGCCTCGGCGCTGGTCAGCTCCAGCCCGCGGCCGGTCACCACCTCGCGGATGGACTGGTTGCTGCCCGTCACCGTGCCCGTCAGCAGCGGCGTGTCGATGAAGCCCGGCACGAGATCACGCACCCGGATGCCGTCCGCGCTCCACTCGCCGTCCAGCGCCTCGGTCAGCGCGCGCACGCCGAACTTGCTGGCGGAATAGGGCGCCAGCCCCGCCGAACCGTAGATCGCGGACGCGGACGCGGTGTTGAGCAGGCACGATCCGGGCGTGCGCTTGAGATAGGGATGGCCGATCTTCGCACCGTTCATCACGCCGACCAGGTTGATCGCCACCACCCGATCGATCTCGTCGAACGGCGCGTCCGCAAGCGGACCGCCCTGCGCGACGCCGGCGTTGTTGAACAGCACGTCCAGCCGCCCGCCCGACGTCTGCGTGAAGGCGTCGAGCGCGCGCACCCAGCCGTCCCGGTCGCGCACGTCGAGCGTGTGGCGCTGCGCCATCCCGCCGATCTCGCCCGCCGTCTCGGCCAGCCCGGCCTCGTTGACGTCGGCGATGCCGACCCGCCAGCCGCGGCTCGCGAACAGCCGCGCCGCCGCGCGGCCGATGCCGGACGCGCCGCCGGTGATGAAGATGGCTTTGACGATGCTCATGCGCGCTCCCGGTTTGACGGTCCCTCTCACATCCCCCATCCTCGGCGATGATGCCAGCCCCCTCTCTCGTCTTCGAGGGCGTCACCAGGCGCTACGGCGACGTGGCGGCGGTGGACGGGGTGTCGGCGGCGGTCGCGGGGGGAACGTTCGTGGCGCTGGTCGGCGCGTCCGGCTCGGGCAAGTCGACGCTGCTCAAGACCGTGAACCGCCTGATCGTGCCGAGCGCCGGCCGCGTGCTGATCGACGGCGCCGACGTGGCGGCCGGGCCCGCTCCGGCGCTGCGGCGGCGGATCGGCTATGTCTTCCAGCATATCGGCCTGTTCCCGCATATGACGGTGGCCGAGAACATCGCGATCGGGCTGCGCATCGCCGGCCGGCCGCAAGGCGGGCGGGTGGCGGAGCTGCTCGATCTGGTCGAGCTGCCGCGGGAGGTCGCGGGCCGGATGCCCGCGGCCCTGTCGGGCGGACAGCGCCAGCGCGTCGGCATCGCCCGCGCGCTCGCGCCCGGCGCCAGGCTGCTGCTGCTCGACGAGGCGTTCGGCGCGCTCGATCCGGTGACCCGCGATACGCTCGGCCGCAAGCTCCGCGCGCTCCACGACGCGCTCGGGCTCACCACGGTGCTGGTGACGCACGACATGGCCGAGGCGCTGCTGCTCGCCGATCGCGTGCTGGTGATGGCGGCGGGCAAGCTGGTCGCCGACGCCAGGCCCGCCGCGCTGCTGGCGGGCGAAGGCGGCGACGCCGCGCAGGCGCTGGTCGCCGTGCCGAGGCGGCAGGCCGAGCAGCTGCGCGAGGTGATGCGGTGAACGCGTTCACGGAGGCGCTCGGCCGCGTGCCGCCGCTGCTGGCCGCGCATGTCCTGCTCGCCGCGGCGGCGCTGGCGCTCGGCATCGCGATCAGCCTGCCGCTGGCGGTGTGGTCCGCGCGGCGGGCGGGCGTGGCGCGCGTCGCGCTGGGCGCGGCGAGCCTGGTGCAGACGATCCCGTCGCTGGCGCTGCTGGCGCTGTTCTACCCGTTGCTGCTCAGCCTGGCCTGGCTGGGCGTGCCCGCACTCGGCTTCCTGCCGTCGCTGCTGGCGCTGACGCTCTATGCGGTGCTGCCGATCCTGCGAAACGGCGTCGCCGGGCTGGCCGGGATCGACCCGGCGGTGACCGAGGCGGCCGACGCGGTGGGCATGACGCCGGCGCAGAAGCTGCGGCTGGTCGAGGCGCCGCTGGCGCTGCCGGTGGTGGTCGCCGGCATCCGCACCGCGGCGGTATGGACAATCGGCGCGGCGACGCTGGCGACCACGGTCGGCGCGGCGAGCCTGGGCGACCTGATCTTCGCCGGCCTGCAGACGCAGAACTGGGCGCTGGTGCTCGCCGGCTGCGTGGCGGCGGCGACGCTGGCGCTGGCAGCGGATGCGCTGATCGGGCTCGTCGAGCGCGGGGTGCGCGAGCGGCGGCGCTGGCTCTGGGCCGGGGCATTGCTGGCGCTGGCGGCGGGCGTCCTCGCGGCGACCGTCCCGCTGTGGCTGAAACCGCAGCGCACCGTCGTGGTCGGCGCCAAGAACTTCTCCGAACAATATATCCTCGCGCGCCTGATCGGCGACCGGCTCACCCGCGCCGGCTACCGCGTGGAGTATCGCGACGGGCTCGGCTCGGCCGTGATCTTCGGCGCGCTCGCGGGCGGCGAGGTCGACGTGTACGTCGATTACGCCGGCACGATCTGGACCAACGCCATGAAGCGCGCCGACACGCCGCCGCACGCCGCGATGGTGCGCGCGATCGGGGACTGGGCGCAGCGCACGCGCGGGGTGCGGCTGGTCGGGCCGCTCGGCTTCGAGAACGCCTACGCCTTTGCCATGCGCGGCGCCGATGCACGCCGGCGCGGCCTCCGCACGCTGGACGATCTCGCCGCCGCCTCGCCGGACCTGACGCTGGGCAGCGACCTCGAGTTCCTGGAGCGGCCCGAATGGCGAGCGGTGCAGCGCGCCTACCCGTTCCGCTTCAAGGCCGCGCGGCCTTACAGTCCCACCTTCATGTATCGCGCGCTCGCCAGCGGCGGGGCCGATGTCATCTCCGCCTTCTCGTCCGACGGCCGCATCGCGGCGGATGGGCTGACGGTGCTCACCGACCCGAAGGGCGCGATCCCCGGCTATGACGCGATCCTGCTGGTCTCGCCGCGGCACGCACACGACGCCCGCTTCCTCGCGGCCCTCCAGCCGCTCGTCGGCCGCATTCCGGTGGCGGCGATGCGGGCCGCCAACTACCAGGTCGATCGCGATACCGCCAAGCGCAGCCCCGAACAGGCGGCGCGCTGGCTGGCGGCGAAGATCAACTAGGGACTGTGGGGGACTCACAAGTTTGCGTGAATGTGATTCACGCTGCGGATGGATCGCGATATACTGACGGACGCCCAGTGGGCGCAGATAGAGCCGCATTGTCCGGGCAAGGCGACTGACCCCGGCCGACAAGGCGTTCGACAGCAACGCGCTCGTGGCCGAGTTGAACGAGCGCGGCGCCAGGGTCGTCATCTCGCAGCATCCGGGCTGCGCGCAGAAGCTCAATCGACACCGCCGTTACACTTGGTGTCAACCCGTCGAGCCTTCTGCAAGCTGAAGGACTTCAAGCGCATCGCAATGCGCCTGCAAAACCGACCGGAGCTTCGAGCCATGATCTCCTCGCCGCCGCCGTCATCAACTTACGATGAATCCCACAGTCCCTAGAGCGGTTTCCTCGCGGGTAGAGTCGCCAGGGATGCACAAGCAGCCTGGACGTGATTCAGCGTGGCTGCCGGGCAGGAGGCCAGCCGCCATGCCGAAGGCCTATGCCGATGATCTGCGAGTTCGGATCGTGCGAGCGGTTGACGCTGGAGCGTCG
This sequence comes from uncultured Sphingomonas sp., assembly GCF_964250165.1. Lineage (GTDB taxonomy): Bacteria > Pseudomonadota > Alphaproteobacteria > Sphingomonadales > Sphingomonadaceae > Sphingomonas. Next base: position 26,743 of record NZ_CAXUEK010000020.1, read on the forward strand.
CGCCGATTCGTGATGGACAACCGGCCTGCCCACAAGGTGAAGGGCATCGACGACGCGATCGCCACGCGCGATGCCGAGCTGCGCTATCTGCCGCGCTAAAGCTCCCACCTCAATTCGATCGAGCAGATTCGCCAAGCCAAGCGCTGCTCCGCAAGGCCGCCGTACGCTCCCCCGACAAGCGCCAGGACACCATCGGCCTGCTCCTCGATGCGTTCTCCCCCGACGAGTGCAAGAACTAGCTCAGGAACTCAGGCCATGTGAACCCACATGGGAAATGCTCTAGCTGGCGGAGACGGAGGGATTCGAACCCTCGATACGGTTTCCCGTATGACGCTTTAGCAAAGCGTTGGTTTCAGCCACTCACCCACGTCTCCCAACGCCTGGCCGGCCGACGCGCGCTATAGCGGCGCGGGCGCGGGCAGGCAACGGCTCGGGCCGGCGCGCAAACGACTCGGCCCGGCGCGTCCGTTCATTGCCCCGCAAGGGCGCGCGCGGTTAACCATGGCGCATCAGGGGCGAGGGAGCGGCGGCGATGAAGCGGATGATCACGGGGGTCGCGGCAGCGGCGGTGCTGGCGGCCTCCATGGCGTCGGCGCAGGTGCGGACGATCGATCCGAATCGCGCGATCGACGGCGACCTGGCCGGATCCGCGCCGCGCCAGACCACGCCCGCGCCTGCCTACCCGCGCGACCCCGTCCCGGCCGAAGAGGCGCCTGCCGATGCGCAGCCGCCGCAGGTGCCGAGCGCGCCGCCGCCCGACGAGCGCAGCGCCGACGCCACCACCCGCTCCTCCGAGACGTTCGCGCGCGACGACCTGCTGGCGGCGGGCGAGGGCGTGTTCGGCAAGGGCGCGCAGGGGCTGGCCGGCATCATCGAGAAGATCCTCAAGAGCCAGGGCCGCCCCAATGCCTATATCGCCGGGCGCGAGGCGGCGGGCGCGGTGGTGGTCGGCCTGCGCTACGGCTCGGGCGTGATGACCCACAAGGTGGAAGGGCAGATGCCGGTCTACTGGACCGGGCCGTCGGTCGGCTTTGATCTCGGCGGCGACGCGACCAAGGTGTTCGTGCTGGTCTACAACCTCTACGACACCGCCGACCTCTACCATCGCTTCCCCGGCGCCGAGGGACGCCTTTATTTCGTCGGCGGGTTCGCGGCGACCTACCTGCGGCGCGGCAACGTCGTGCTGATCCCGATCCGGCTCGGCGTCGGCTGGCGCGCGGGGGTGAACGTCGGCTACATGAACTTCACGCACAAGAGCCGGCTGCTGCCGTTCTAGCCGCAGCGCAGGCGCGTCTACGCCCGCGCGGCACGCGCAAGGCCGGCCGGTGGGTCGCGCCAGCGAACCCGTCCGACGACCGGCTTGGCCGCGTCCCCCGCTCGCAGCCGACCCCGCTGGCAATCCCGGTCTCATCGGCTAAAGCGCCCGCAACGGTAACCGGGGCAGCTTCGTCACATGCGCATCACCATGATCGGTTCGGGCTATGTCGGGCTCGTTTCCGGCGCCTGCTTCTCCGATTTCGGCCACCAGGTGACCTGCGTGGACAAGGCCGAAGCCAAGATCGACGCGCTCCGCCAGGGCAAGATGCCGATCTACGAGCCCGGCCTCGATCAGCTCGTCGCGGCCAATGTCGCGGCCGGGCGGCTCGGCTTCACCACCGATCTCGCCCCATCGGTCGCGGGCGCCGACGCGGTGTTCATCGCGGTCGGCACGCCGTCGCGCCGCGGCGACGGCCACGCAGACCTGTCCTACGTCTTCGCCGCGACCGAAGAGATCGCGGCCGCCGTCACCGGGCCGACGGTGGTCGTCACCAAGTCCACCGTCCCGGTCGGCACCGGCGATCGCGTCGAGGCGATCCTGCGCGAGAAGCGGCCGGACATCGATGTCGCGGTCGTCTCCAACCCCGAGTTCCTGCGCGAAGGCGCGGCGATCGGCGACTTCAAGCGGCCCGACCGCATCGTCATCGGCACCGACGACATGCGCGCGCGCGAGGTGATGCAGGCGATCTATCGCCCGCTCTACATCAACGACAATCCCATCCTGTTCACCGGCCGGCGCACGTCGGAACTCATCAAATACGCCGCCAACGCGTTCCTCGCGACCAAGATCACCTTCATCAACGAGATCGCCGATCTGTGCGAGGCGGTCGGCGCGGACGTGCAGGACGTGTCGCGCGGCATCGGCCTCGACAATCGCATCGGCCGCAAGTTCCTCCACGCCGGTCCCGGCTATGGCGGTTCGTGCTTCCCCAAGGATACGCTGGCGCTGCTCAAGACGGCGGAGGATTTCGGCAGCCCGACCCAGATCGTCGAGGCGGTGGTCAAGGTGAACGACAGCCGCAAGCGCGCGATGGGGCGCAAGGTGCTCGCCGCGCTCGGCCAGGCCAATGGCGGGCTGCCGAGCGACAATGGCGCGCGCGGCAAGACGGTGGCGCTGCTCGGCCTCACCTTCAAGCCCAACACCGACGACATGCGCGACGCACCCAGCCTCGCCATCGCGCAGAGCCTGGCCGATGCCGGCATCCGGGTGCGCGCCTACGATCCGGAAGGGATGGAAGCGGCCAGGGCGCTGCTGCCGGACCTCACCTATTGCCGCGACGCCTATGAGGCGGCGGACGGCGCCGACGCCGTGGTGATCGTGACCGAATGGGACGCGTTCCGCGCGCTCGACCTCGACCGGCTGAAGGGCGCGATGCAGGCGCCGGTGCTGGTGGACCTGCGCAACATCTACCGGCGTGAGGCGGTCGAGGCGGCGGGCTTCCGGTACACCGCCGTCGGCCGGTGAGCACCGGCCCGGGGTAACGCCACGCCGTCAGACAGGACCGGCAATGCCGGCCCTGCTGCCCGCCGTGACGAGTCCTGGAATGGCTCGCGCCATCCCAGGCCGTCCGTTCAGTAGAAGAAGCCGTTGTAGACGGTGACCACCCGCCCGGTGCGCAGGTTCACGCGCACCACGTCGTTGCCGTAGCGGACCCAGCGCTCATAGGCGGCGGGCGCCGGCAGGCGATAGCGCGAGGGATCGTTCAGCCAGTAGCTGCGGCCGTAATAGACCGGGTCGAACCGGTAGCCGACCGCGACCGGGCGATAGCGATAGCCGCGCGGGCCGGCATAGGCGCCCAGCCGATATGCGCCCGGATGGGTGCGGCGGAAGTCGCGCCAGTCCCCGCGCGTCTCCTGCCGGTCCTCGCGCAACTCCTGATTGGGGCCGCGAGCGTCTCCATAGTTGCGCTGGCGCTCGGCCCCGCGCAGATCGCGCTGGTCCTGCCGCACCTCGCGCTGGTCCTGGCGGCCCTCGCCATAGCTCTGCGCGCCGGCGGCGACGGGCGCCAGCGCGGCGGCGGCGAGCGCGGCGGTGATGATGATACGCATGTCCTGCTCCTCGGTTGGCCCGGCGGTGTGGCCGGGATGACCGACGCGATAGGCGGGGCGCGCTGAACGTGGCGCGAACCGCGCGGTCAGCGGGTCGTCAGGATTGTAACAGCATGTGTCAGAGCGCCGCGGCCAGCCAGCCGGGCACGATCGCATCGCCCAGCGCCTCGACGCGGCGATGCTCCACCATCAGCCCGAGCTCGGGATAGCGCGCGCGCGTCCGCTCCGTTTCCGGTCCGAGGCGGGAGACGACCAGCCGGCGGTTGACCTTGGCACGGTGATGCATGCGGGCGGTGTTCTCCTGCCCGACATAGCAGCCCTTGGTGAAGCTGACGCCGTTCAGCTCGCGCCCGTTCGCCTCCAGCCACAAGGTGTCGCCGGCGCCGAGCTCACCGACGCCCTCCGTCACGCCCAGCCGCAGCCGATGCGCCTGCCAGCCCGTCGCGGGCGCGGCAGGCGGCGCGAGCCAGCGGCAGCCAAGGTCCGGCAACCGCGGATCGGGCGCGCCGCCGCCGGTCGCCAGGGACCAGTGGACGGCGAGCGGATCGGGCGCGATCGTGATCGCGCGGCGCAACCGGTAGAGCGCCAGCCGCTTCGCCAGTGCGTCGGCCTGCGCCGCCTCCGCGTCGATCAGCACATCGTCGCCGTCCGCCCACAGGATGAAGTCGAACAGCGCCTTGCCCTGCGGCGTCAGCAGCCCCGCCCAGAGCGGGCGCTCGGGCGCGAGCAGGCCGAGATCGTTGGTGACGAGGCCCTGCAGGAACCCGCGCACGTCGTCGCCGGCGAGGCGCAGCACCGCGCGGTCCGCCAGGGTCGTTTCGGCTGTGGTTCCGCTCATCGGCGCAAGGTAAGCGTCCGGGCATGGCTTCCCAACCCCAGACGCTCACCATCCGGCGCCCGGACGACTGGCACGTCCATCTGCGCGACGGCGCGATGCTGCAGGCGGTCGCGCCCTGGACGGGCCGCCAGTTCGCCCGCGCGATCGTCATGCCCAATCTCTCGCCGCCGGTGACCAGCGTGGCGATGGCCGCCGCCTATCGCGCTCGCATCCTGGCGGCGTTGCCGGAGGACGCGCGCTTCACGCCCTTGATGACCTGCTATCTGACGGATCACACCGATCCAGCCGAGGTCGTGCGCGGCTTCGAGCAGGGCGCCTGGGCCGCGTGCAAGCTATACCCCGCCCACGCCACCACCAATTCCGCCCACGGCGTCACCAGCGTCGCGCACATCCGCCCCGTGCTCGACGCGATGCAGCGCGCCGGCATGCCGCTGCTGATCCATGGCGAGGTGACCGATCCCGCGATCGACATCTTCGACCGCGAGGCGGTGTTCGTCGAGCGCGTGCTGGCGCCGCTGCTGATCGATTACCCCGCGCTGAAGATCGTGCTGGAGCACATCACCACGGCGGAGGCGGCGAGCTTCGTCGCCGCAGGGCCCGCGACCCTGGCTGCGACGATCACGCCGCAGCACCTCCATCTCGACCGCAACGCGCTGTTCGCCGGCGGCATCCGCCCCCACGCCTATTGCCTGCCCGTGCTCAAGCGCGCGCGCCATCGCGATGCGGTGCGCACCGCGGCGACATCGGGCTCGCCCAAGTTCTTCCTGGGCACCGACAGCGCGCCGCACCTGATCGAGGCGAAGGAGACGGGCTGCGGCTGCGCGGGCATCTTCAACGCGCCGTTCGCGCTGGAAAGCTATCTGACGGTCTTCGAGGAGGAAGGCGCGCTCGATCGTTTCGAGGCGTTCGCGAGCGAGCACGGCGCCCGCTTCTACGGCCTGCCGCTCAACGAAGGGACGGTGACGGTGACGCGCGGGGGCGCCGACGTGCCGGAGCGGATCGGCGCGGTCGTGCCGTTCCACGCGGGTGAGCGGCTCACCTGGCGTCTGGCGTGAGCGGCGGCCATCACGCCACCGCCGCCCGGATCGTCTCGGCCAGCAGCCGGAAATCCCCCGCCCGCGCGTGACCGCGCCGCCACGCCAGCGCGATGCGGCGCTCGGCGGCCAGCCCGTCGACCGCGCGCGCGGCCACCCGCGTGCCCGTCAGCATCCCGGCTTCCACCGCCATCGCGGGCAGCAAGGTGAAGCCCAGCCCCGCGTCCACGAGCTGCACCAGGGTCTGCAAGGTCGCCGCGACCACCGGCGCTTCCATGTCACGCGCCTGGAGATCGCACGCGGCGAGCGCGTGATCCTTGAGGCAGTGTCCGTCCTCCAGCAGCAGCAGGCGGTGCGCATCCTCCTCGGCGAGCGGCAGCGCCACCGCCGTCGCATCGTCGGCGGGGCCGACGGCAAGCAGCAGCCGGTCGGTCGCGATCTCGATCGTGTCCACCTCCCCGCACTCGGCCGGGAGCGCCAGCAGCACGCAGTCGAGCGCGCCGCGGCCCAGCGCCTCGCAGGCCGCCCCCGTCAGCATCTCGCGCACCTGCAGCTTGAGCCGCGGCCATTGCGCCGCGGCCGCCGCCAGCGCGCGCGGCAGCAGGAAGGGCGCGACCGTGGGGATCACCGCCAGCCGGAGCGCGCCGGTCAGCGGCGCCTGCGCCTCCTGCGCCGCCGCGCTCAGGTCCTCGGCCGCGCGCACCACGCCACGCGCCCTTGCCGCCACCGCCTCCCCGACCGCGGTGAAGCGCACCGACCGCCGCGTCCGCTCGACCAGCGTCGCGCCGAGCAGCCGCTCCAGCTCGACGATGCCGACCGACAGGGCCGACTGCGTGACGAAGCACGCCCGCGCGGCGCGGCCGAAATGACCATGCTCGTGCAAGGCGAGCAGATAGCCGAGCTGGCGTAGCGAAGGGAGTCGCGCAGTGATGATGTGATCCGATCACAGAAATTGGATTAAATCATTGGATAAATCTTTTACATGGGTACAACGGCTGGTCCAGACCCCGTCCTCCAGGAGAGCGAGCATGGACGCCATCACCTCCACCAGCCCGATCAACGATCCGGCCAAGCAGCCCGCGGCGCTGCGGACGCTGCTCGGCCGCACCAGCAAGGACTGGTGGCCTGAATCGCTCAGCGTCGACATTCTGACGCAGGGCGGCGTCTCGACCGATCCGCATCCCAAGGGCTTCAACTATCGCGAGGCGTTCAAGGCGCTCGACTATTGGGCGGTCAAGGACGACCTCAAGGCGCTGATGACCGACAGCCAGCCCTGGTGGCCGGCCGATTATGGTCATTACGGCCCGTTCTTCATCCGCATGGCTTGGCACTCGGCCGGCACCTACCGCACCGGCGACGGCCGCGGCGGCTCGTCCTCGGGCTCGCAGCGTTTCGCGCCGCTCAACTCCTGGCCGGACAACGGCAACCTCGACAAGGCCCGCCGCCTGCTGTGGCCGGTCAAGCAGAAGTACGGCAAGGCGCTGAGCTGGGCCGACCTGTTCATCCTCGCCGGCAACGTCGCGATCGAGTCGATGGGCGGACCGGTGTTCGGCTTCTCCGGCGGCCGCGAGGATATCTTCGAGCCCGAGCGCGACATCTACTGGGGCACCGAGGAGGAGTGGCTCGGCCAGACCCGCATCGACGAGGAAGCCGGCCTCACCCTCGAAAACCCGCTGGCCGCGATCCAGCACGGCCTGATCTACGTGAATCCCGAGGGGCCGGGCGGCAAGCCCGACACCAAGGGCTCGGCGCGCGACCTGCGCGAGACGTTCGCGCGCATGGCGATGAACGACGAGGAGACCGCGGCGCTGACCGCCGGCGGCCATACCTTCGGCAAGGCGCACGGCGCCGGCGATGCGTCCAACGTCGGCCGCGAACCGGAGGGTTCGGACATCGCGCACATGGGGCTCGGCTGGCACTCGACCCACGAGAGCGGGATGGGCGACCACACCATCACCTCGGGCATCGAGGGCGCGTGGACGCCGACACCGACGACGTGGGACATGACCTATTTCTCCAACCTGCTCGATCACGAATATGAGCTGGTGAAGAGCCCGGCGGGTGCCAACCAGTGGCAGCCGGTCGGCAATCCGGAGGAGACGCAGGCTCCGGCCGCGCATACGCCCGGCAAGAAGGTCGCCACGATGATGACCACCGCCGACAAGGCGTTCAAGGACGATCCCGCCTATCGCCGGATCCTGGAGAAGTTCCGCGCCGACCCGGCCTATTTCGGGGACGCCTTCGCGCGCGCCTGGTTCAAGCTGTGCCACCGCGACCTCGGGCCGAAGACCCGCTATCTCGGTCCCGAGGCGCCGACCGAAGACCTGATCTGGCAGGACCCGATCCCCGCCGGCACGCCGCTGTCCGACGCGGATATCGCGGCGCTGAAAGGCAGGATCGCGGGCGCCGGGCTGTCGGTCTCGCAGCTGGTGAAGACCGCCTGGGCGTCGGCCTCGACCTATCGCGGCTCGGACCGTCGCGGCGGCGCCAACGGCGCGCGCATCCGTCTCGCGCCGCAAAAGGACTGGGAGGTCAACGAGCCCGCCGAGCTCGCCACGGTGCTGGCGGTGTATGAAGGCATTCAGCGTGATGCGGGGATCACGGTCAGCATGGCCGACCTGATCGTGCTGGGCGGCGGCGTCGGTGTCGAGCAGGCGGCGAAGGCGGCCGGCCACGATGTGACGGTCCCCTTCACCAGCGGCCGCGGCGACGCGACGCAGGAGTGGACCGACGTCGAGAGCTTCGCGGTGCTCGAGCCCAAGGTCGACGGCTTCCGCAACTATCTGTCGACCAAGCACAGCGTGCCGACCGAGGAGATGCTCGTCGACCGTGCGCAACTGCTCGGCCTGTCCGCGCCGGAAATGACGGTGCTGGTCGGCGGCCTTCGCGTGCTCGGCGTCAATCACGCCAAGGCGAAGAGCCATGGGGTGTTCACCACCCGGCCGGAGACGCTGACCAACGACTGGTTCATCAACCTGCTGCAGATGGCGACCGCGTGGAAGCAGATCGATGACAGCGGCGACGAGGAGTTTCTGGGCACCGATCGCCACACCGGCGAGCAGCTGTGGACGGCGTCGCGCACCGACCTGGTGTTCGGCTCCAACTCGCAGCTTCGTGCGATCGCGGAATATTACGCGCAGGACGACACCAAGGAGCAGTTCGTCACTGATTTCGTGGCGGCCTGGACCAAGGTGATGAACGCCGATCGCTTCGACCTGACGGCGTGAGGCTGCGGCGGCCGGTCGGGCGAGGCCCGACCGGCTGACCTGCAGGGGCATCCCCCGGTTGCGGACGGTCAACGGACGGAAGGGCTGCCGGCCGCGTTCCAGCTGAACAGCACGAGGTGCCATAACCCCGGACCCTTGCGGGACGGGTCGATCAGCCCCGTCGCGCCGGTGCCCTCGATCCAGTCGCGGGCACGCCAGGAGGACGGCTCCCCTCCCGCTGCAACGGCCGCCTGCCAATCGGCGAAAGGATCGCCGGCCTCCAGCCGCACCTGTTCGAGGGCTTGGGGCACACGCAAGTCGAAGATGTTCACGGCATGCACGTCGAACATGAGGATCTGCCGCCGCTCGCTGGCGATACGGTGAGCGATCATCGCGGCGCTGACCCCGGCTGCCGACGCGCTGAGGTAAAGCGTCGGCTGATCGGGTCGCGAGTAGCGACCGGCCCGGGATGACCCGGCGAGTGCATCGGAGCTGAAATCGGCGGCGACGGACCGGAAGAATCGTCCGGCGACCGTGGCAACGCTGCCGGTCGTCCGCACATCGGGTTCGTCGCGCGACACGGGGCGATGTTACACGGATCGGTACGCGGCAGCTAACCACATACCCGGCACAGGCAGCCGATCAGCAGGCACGGCGCCGCTCCACCATTGACCCCTGCCGTGCCGCAGCGCAGCATCGACGCCATGGCCAGCCTTCCTCCGATCGCCAACAACCCCGACGTACGCCTGCTTGGCGCGATGCTGGGCGACGTCATCCGCGGCTATGCCGGCGAGGGCGTTTATGCGCGCATCGAGGACATCCGCCGCGCCGCCGTGGAGCGTGCTCGCGCCGGCGCGACCGAGACGCCGCAGCTGCCGCCGCTCGCTCTCGACGAGAGCGTCGAGGTGGTGCGCGGCTTCATGCTCTTCTCCATGCTCGCGAACCTCGCCGAGGATCGGCAGGGCGTCGCCGCCGAGGAAGGCGCGACGCTCGCGGAGGCGGTCGCGAAGCTCGCGGCGGACGGCGTGTCGGCCGAGGCCGTCCGCGCGCTGCTCGCCGACGCGCTGGTCGCGCCCGTGCTCACCGCGCACCCGACCGAGGTGCGGCGCAAGAGCATGATCGACCACCGCAACCGCATCGCGCAGCTGATGGCGCTGAAGGATGCGGGCACGGCGGAGACGCCCGAGGGCGACGCGGTCGATGACGCGATCCGCCGCCAGATCGCGCTGCTGTGGCAGACCCGCGCGCTGCGCCGCGAGCGGCTCTACGTCACCGACGAGGTAGAGACGGCCCTCTCCTACCTGCGCGACGTGTTCATGCCGGTGCTGCCGGGCCTCTACCAGCGCTGGGACCGGGTGCTGGGCGAGCGCGCGCCCTCCTTCCTGGCGCCGGGCAGCTGGATCGGCGGCGACCGCGACGGCAATCCCTTCGTCACCGCCGACAGCCTCGCCGCGGCGCTCGGGCGCGGGGCGGAGGCGGCGCTGGGCCATTATCTCGACGCGGTGCACGCGCTCGGCGCCGAGCTGTCGATCGCCAGCGGCCAGGCGGCGATCGACCCGGCGGTGCGGGCGCTCGCCGACCGCAGCGGCGACGACGCGCCGAGCCGCCAGGACGAGCCCTATCGTCGCGCGCTGTCGGGCGTCTACGCGCGCCTCGCTGCGACGCACCTTCAGCTGACCGGTCGGCCCGCGCCGCGGCCGGGGCGGCTGGCCGGCGAACCCTATCCGAGCGCCCGCGCCTTCCGCGCCGATCTGGTGGTGCTCGCCCGCGCGCTCGCGGAGGGCGGTGCCGGGGCGCTGGCGGGGAGCGGCGCGCTCGGGCGGCTGGTGCGCGCGGTGGAGCTGTTCGGCTTCCACCTCGCCACGCTCGATCTGCGCCAGAACTCCGCGGTCCACGAGCGCGTCGTCGCCGAGCTGCTCCGGGTCGCCGGCGTCGAGGGCGATTACCCGGCGCTCGACGAGGACGCCCGCGTGACGCTGCTGCGCCGCGAGCTCGCCAGCCCCCGCCCGCTCGTCAGTCGCCACGCGACCTACAGCGAGGAGACCGCGTCCGAGCTCGCCATCGCCGAAGCCGCCGCCGCCGCGCACCGCGCCTACGGCCCCGCCGCGATCCGGCAGTATATCGTCTCGATGTGCGGCTCGGTCTCGGACCTGCTGGAGGTCCACCTGCTGCTGAAGGAAGCGGGGCTCTATTTGCCCGGCGATCCGCCGCAGGCGGCGATCATGGCGGTGCCGCTCTTCGAGACGATCGCCGATCTGGAGGGCGCACCCGCGATCATGCAGGCCTGGTTCGCGCTGCCGGAGGTCGCCGCGATCGCCCGCGCACGCGGTCAACAGGAAGTGATGATCGGCTATTCCGATTCCAACAAGGACGGCGGCTATCTGACGTCGGTCTGGAGCCTGTCGCAGGCGGCGGCGGCCCTGCGGCCGGTGTTCGATGCGGCGGGCGTACGGATGCAGCTGTTCCACGGCCGCGGCGGCGCGGTCGGGCGCGGCGGCGGCTCCGCCTTCGCGGCGATCCGCGCGCAGCCGCCGGGCACCGTCGCCGGGCGCATCCGCATCACCGAGCAGGGCGAGGTGATCGCGGGCAAATACGGCACCCGCGACGCGGCTCGGACCAATTTAGAGGCGATGGCGTCCGCGACGCTGCTCGCCAGCCTGGAGCCGCCGCGCCTGTCTGCCGCCGACGCGCAGCGGTTCGGCGCGGTGATGGACCGGATGTCGGCGGCGGCGTTCGGCGCGTATCGCGATCTGGTCTACGGCTCGGACCAGTTTCGCACCTTCTTCCGCCAGATGACGCCGGTGACCGAGATCGCCGACCTCAACATCGGCAGCCGCCCCGCCAGCCGCAAGAAGTCGGACGCGATCGAGGATCTGCGCGCGATTCCCTGGGTGTTCAGCTGGGCACAGGCGCGGGTGATGCTGCCCGGCTGGTACGGCGTCGGCCAGGCGCTCGCGGGCGAGGCGGATGCGGCGCTGCTGGCCGACATGGCGCAGGGCTGGCCGTTCTTCGCCGCGACGCTCGCCAACATGGAGCAGGTGCTGGCGAAATCCGATATCGCCATCGCCGCGCGCTATGCCGAGCTGGTCGAGGACCGCGCGTTCGCCGCGCCGACGTTTCGCCATATCGCCGACTGGCACGCGCGCACGATCGAACGGCTGCTGGCGATCACCGGCCAGTCGCGCCTGCTGGAGCATAGCCCCAAGCTCGATGCCTCGATCCGGCTGCGCCTGCCCTATATCGAGCCGCTCAACCTCCTCCAGGTCGAGCTGATGCGCCGCCACCGCGCCGGCGAGGACGACCCGCGGGTCGCGGAGGGCATCCTCTTGTCGATCAACGCCATCGCGACGGCGCTGCGGAATTCCGGCTGAGCAGGTGCGGCACGCCGCGCCAGCCCGGCCGCTCCAGCGCGCTCGCGCTGCGCATCGAACCGGAACCGAAACGACGCATCGTGTGTTGTCCGCGTCTTCAACCCGGGAAGGTTCTAGTATGCGTAAGCTCATTCTCGCCGTCACCGCCGCCGCGGTGCTGCTGCCCACCACTGCCGCCGATGCACGGCGCCGGCACACGCATTATTATCGTGGTCAGAAGGTGTGCAGGCATTCGAGCGGCACCACGGGCCTGGTCGCGGGCGGCGTCGGCGGTGGCCTGCTCGGCCACGCGCTGCTAGGCGGTGTCGGCGGCACGCTGGCCGGCGTGGCGGGCGGTGCGCTCGGCGGCCGTGCCATCGACCGGTCGATCACTGCCAAGCGGCGCTGCTACTACCGTTAGGCTGAGCGCGGCCGGCGGTCGCGCCGCGCGAGCGGCCGACCGCCGACGCGGAGTTCATTTCCGCGTCGCCCCGGCCAGGAACAGCTCCGCCAATGCCGCTCGCACGCGCAGCAGCCGCCCGCTCGCCCGGTCCAGCAGCGCCCAGGTCGTTACCCCCTCGACCAGCACCCGCCCATTCTCGCCGACGAACCGGAAGCGGCGGTCAAACCGCGCGCCGCGCGGCGCATCGGCGACCCACGTCTCGCCCATCGCGGTCGCGCCCGGGCCGAGATTGCCGCGATAATCCAGCTCGTGCCGCGTCACGACCCAGACATAGGCCGCCTGGTCCGCGGCCGAGGCGAGCGCCGCCCAGTGCGCCACCGCCAGTTCCTGCGCCCAGCGCACCCACACCGCGTTGTTGACGTGACCCAGCGCGTCGATGTCGGCCGCGTCAGCGGTGAAGGCGAGCCGGAAGCGGCTCATCGCCGGCGGGTCCGGAGCCAGTGGATGCCGCCGACCACGAGCCCGGTGGCGACCAGCGCCCCGACGACGATCCACAACCGGTGGCCGTGCGGGTGGAACCGGCCCGTGAACGCCTCGAACTCACGCCCGAACAGGTAGCCGATCGCGCTGAAGACGATCCCCCACACCACCGCCGCCACCGCATTCACCGCCAGGAAAAGACGCGGGCGCACGCCCGCGGTGCCGATCGCGATCGGGCTGACGGTGCGCAGGCCGTAGATGAAGCGGAAGGCGAAGATGAAGCCCTTGGGATGTCGCTCCAGCGCCTGCAGCGCGCGCGCGAAAGCGGGCCTGGCGCGGATGCGCTGCACCCATGGCCGGTCGCGCTGGCTCCGCCCGACCGCGAACCACGCCTGATCGGCGAGGAACGAACCGCCCGCCGCCGCGGCACAAGCGCCCGGCAGCGGGATCAGCCCCTGATGCGCAAGCAGCCCGCCCGCGACGACGACCGCCTCGCCCTCGATCCCCGCACCCACAAACAGGGCGAGCAGGCCGTAATGCTGGACGAGGGACTCGATGTTCATGCCGACCTGACCGTCACCCCGGCCTCGTGCCGGGGTCCACCGACGGTCCTGGCGAAGCTCTCCGGGCTCGAGCGGGACGCCCAACCCGCAGTGGATGCCGGGACAAGCCCGGCATGACGATCGCGCGTCGCCGCGCTGCACGGCACGCGATCAAAGCTCATCCCGGCGTCGGCCTCGCTCGGGACGAAAAGCCCACGACGATCGGCGATCGCGCGGAGCAGCAAGGGATAGCCGGTATCCACCTCGATCGTTGGAAGATGCACTTGCACCACAACAATCTTCTTAGTCGGTAGAAGCGCGTCACCGTCCTTGTCATGGTAGCCGGATACGGGAACGGTCTCCGTTCCGATCACGAGTGATCCGCTGCGTTCGACGAGCAAGCGTTGTGGCTGCGAAGGCGCCTCACTCGAATAGCAACCCGTCATTGCGGCACGCTCGGCTCGTCGTCCGATCGGACCGCCAGGTAGGCCCATCCGCCAACCACGGCGGCGAGGATCAGCGCGGGGGGCCAGCGGCTCACCCCTCCACGCCCATCTGCCACAGCACGAAGGCGTTCTCCTCCGCCGCCTCGCGAAGGCTTTCGAAGCGGCCGGATTTGCCGCCATGGCCCGCACCCATGTTGGTCTTGAGCAGCAGCAGATTACCGTCCGTCTTGGTCGCGCGCAGCTTCGCCGCCCATTTGGCCGGCTCCCAATAGGTGACGCGCGGATCGTTGAGACCGCCGGAGATGAACACCGGCGGATAGGCCTGCGCCGTGACGTTGTCATAGGGGCTGTAGGAGCGGATCAGCCGGAAGGCGTCGGCGTCTTCGATCGGGTTGCCCCATTCCGGCCATTCGCCGGGCGTCAGCGGCAGCTCGGCGTCCATCATCGTGTTGAGCACGTCGACGAACGGTACGCCTGCGACCACCGCGCCCCACAGTTCGGGATCGGAATTGACCACCGCCCCCATCAGCTCGCCGCCCGCGGACGCGCCGGCGATGGCGATGCGGCCCTCGCCCGTCCAGCCCCCGGCGATCAGCCCGCGTGCGACGTCGACGAAGTCGGTGAAGGTGTTGGTGCGCTTGGCCAGCTTGCCGTCGAGATACCATTGCTGGCCGAGATCGTCGCCGCCGCGGATGTGGGCGATGGCATAGGCGAAGCCGCGGTCGAGGAACGACAGCCGCCCGGTCGAGAAGCCCGGCGGGATGGCGTGCCCGTAGGCGCCGTAGGAATAGAGGAACAGCCGCCCCGAGCCGTCGCGCGGGAAGTCGCGCGGGTAGACGATCGACACCGGCACCCGCGTCCCATCACGCGCCGCGATGTGCAGCCGCTCGGTCCGGTATCTGTCCGCGTCGTAGCCGGACGGGATCTCCTGCACCTTCAGGGTGGTGAGCGCCCCCGTCGCGACGTCATAGTCCCGCACCGTGCCCGGCGTGACCATCGACTCGTAGCCGAGCCGCAGCACGGCCACGTCATATTCGGGATTGTCGCCCAGCCCGGCGGCGTAGCTCGCCTCCGGGAAGGCGATCCGCTTCGGCGCGCCGCCGCCGTAGGAATGGATCTCGACCTGATCGAGCCCGTCCTCGCGCCCCTCCACCACGAAGAAGTCGCGGTAGCATTCCACCCCGGTCATGTAGAAATGCGGGTCCGGCGCGATCAGCTCATTCCACTCCTCCGGGCGCTCGACCGTCGCGGTGACCAGGCGGAACTGCGGATCGGTGTCGTTGGTGTGGATGAAGAGCGTGCCGTCATGCTCGTCCACGTCGTACTCGCGGCCCTCGCGGCGCGGCGCGACCAGGATCGGCGCCGCGCGCGGATCGTGCGCGGGCAGCAGCCGGATTTCGCTCGTCACATGATCGCCCGTCGCGATGACGATCCAGTTGCGCGCGCTCGTCTCGGCGACCGCGACGCGGAAGCCCTCGTCCGCCTCGTGATAGAGCACGACGTCGTCGGCGGGATCGGTCCCGAGCCGGTGGAAGCGGGCATTGTCCGTCCGCCACTGCTCGTTGGCAAGGCCGTAGAGGAAGCCGGCGTCGTCCGCCGTCCAGACGATGTCGGAGAGCATGCCGGGGATGGTGTCGGGCAGGTGCTCGCCGGTCAGCAGGTCCTTGACCCTGATCTCGAACCGCTCCGCGCCGCTGTCGTCGATCGCGTAGGCGAGCTTCGACCCGTCGTTCGACACCGCGAACGCGCCGAGGCGGAAATACTCCTTGCCCTCGGCCAGCGCCGGCTCGTCGAGCAGCAGTTCATCCGGGCCGCCCGCGACGGGCTTGCGCCACCATTTGCGATACTGCCCGCCGGTCTCGAAGCCCGTCCAGTAGAGCCAGTCGCCGTCCTTTTGCGGCACCGACGATTCGTCTTCCTTGATGCGCCCCTTCATCTCCTCGTAGAGCCGGTCGACCAGCGGCCGGTGCGGCGCCATCACCGCCTCGAAATAGGCATTCTCCGCCTGCAGATAGCCGAGCACATCGGGGTCGGTGACCTCGGGATAATGCGGGTCCTTGAGCCAGGCCCAAGGATCGCTGATGGTCTCGCCATGGGCGGTGAAGCTGTGGGGGCGGGTCGGCGCGACGGGGGGCACGGGTTCGGTCATGCCCCGCCCTTACCGTCTGACCGCGTCATGTCGATGCGCGTGGGCGTCGCAGCGGCCATCGCCGGTGCCGGGTGGATCGCGCTGTTCTGGCCGGGCGTCGTCACCTTCGACGGGGTGGACCAGTATCGCCAGGCGCTGACCGGCGATCTCGACGATTGGCACCCGCCGATCATGGCGGCGACGTGGCGGCTGCTGATCCGGCTGGGGCTGGGCGGCAGCGGGCCGTTCTTCGCCGTCCAGACGGCGCTGTTCTTCACCGGGCTGGGCCTGCTGGCCGCCGCGCTCGCCCGCGCGGGGCGGCCACGCGCCGGGTGGGCCGTGCTGGGGTGCGCGCTGTTCCCGCCGCTGGCGAGCTGGATGACGTGCGTGCTGAAAGACGCGCAGATGATCGCGTGCCTCGCGGCCGCGACGGGAGTCACCGCCCATTATCGCCTCGCCGGCCGGTCCGTGCCGGGCGGGGCGCGCGCGGCCGTCGTGCTGCTGGTCGGCTATGCGGTGCTGGTGCGCGCCAACGCGGCGTTCGGCGCGGTCCCGCTGGCGCTCGCCTTGGGGCAATGGGGCGGGCTGACGCGGCCGGTGGCGCGCGTCGGCGCGGCGCTGGCGGGGATCGTGCTGGTCGTGGCGCTGGGCGGCTCCGTCAATCACCGCCTGCTCGGCGCGAGGCCGTCGCTGGTCGAGCGCACGCTGCCCGTGTTCGACATGGCCGGGATCGCCACGCTCACGGACCTGCCGACGCTGCCGGGCCTGCCCGTCGCCACCTGGAGCCAGGCGCGCGCCCGGCACTGCTACACGCCGGTCTATTGGGATGTGCTGGGCGACGAGACGCGCTGCGGCGCGCTGGCCGACACGCTCGCCTTCGACCGCGATCCGAACCTCTCCCCCGTCCAGCGCGATTGGCTTCAGCTGATCGCCGCCCACCCGCTCGGCTATGCCGAGCACCGCCTGCTCCACGCGGTCAGCGCGCTGCGCCTGCTGCCGCCGCCGCGCCAGGCGCCCGCCGCCGCCCCGTATGCGTCGCAGCCGAACGGCTGGGGCGTGGGCCAGCCGGCGCGCGCCGCCGCCCGCGCGCTGCAGCCCGCCGCCGCCGCGATCGGAGCATCGCCGGTCGGCGCCCCCGCCTGGTGGCTGATCGGTGCGTTCGCGCTGGCGGCGGCACTCCGTCGCACGCCGCCGCAGCCCGCGCGCGCGCTGGCGCTCGGCCTGCTCCTGTCGGCGTTCGGTATGGAGGCGGGCCTGCTCGTCGTCGGCATCGCCTCCGATCTGCGCTATCATCTGTGGGCGGCAGTCGCGACGGGTCTCGCCGCGGGCCTGCTCGCGGCCTGCGAGGGCGCTCCGGTCGGCTGGGGTCGCCGATCCGCGCTCGCCCTCGCCGCCGGGCTCATCGCCCTCGCCGGCCTGCGCATCGCTGCGCCCGCCACCTGGGCGCTCGCCGGCTGAGCTACGCCGCCGGCATACCGCCGCCCGCCGCGATCCAGGCGCGCACCTTCTTCTCCAACACCAGCATCGGCAGCGCGCCGGTATCGAGCACCACGGCATGGAACGCGCGCGGATCGAACGTCGCGCCCAATGCCGCCTGCGCCTCCGCCTTCAGCTTCAGGATGGTCAGCTGCCCGATCTTGTAGGCGAGCGCCTGCCCCGGATTGGCGATGTACCGCTCCACCTCGGCGGTGGCGTCCGTGCGGCTCTCGGGCGAGTTGGCGAGGATGTAGGCGATGGCCTGCTCCCGGCTCCAGCCCATCGCGTGCAGCCCGCTGTCGACCACCAGCCGCATCGCGCGCAACATGTCGTCGTTCAGCCCGCCCATCCGGTCGTACGGATCGCGCTCCTGCCCGAACGCCGCGTACAGGCTCTCGGCATAGAGCGCCCAGCCCTCGACATAGGCGGTGTTGCCGCCGAACCGCATGAAGGCGGGCAGCTTCGCATTCTCCTGCGCCAGGCTGATCTGGAAGTGATGCCCCGGAATCGCCTCGTGCAGGTAGAGCGAATCCATGCCCCAGGTGTAGCGCGAGGGCAGGTCGTAGGTGTCGTAGTAGAAGATGCCCGGCCGGCTGCCGTCGGGCGTCCCCTCCTCGTAACTGCCCGAGGCGGCAGTCTTCTCGCGGAAGGCGGGCACGGGTCGCAGCTCCAGCGGCGCCTTGGGCCTCAGCGCGAACTGCTCGTCGACATGGGCGTCGACCGCCCTGGCGATTGCGGCATAGCCCGCGCGCACGTCGGTCGCCGATGTCGGCTGGAAGCGCGGATCGGTGCGCATCCGGTCGAACAGCTGCGGCAGCGTGCCCGTCCAGCCGATCCGTGCCGCCTGCGCCTGCATCTGCGCGGTGTCGCGCGCCACCTCCTGCAGCCCCAGCGCATGCACCGCGGCTGCCGTCATCGGCAGCGTCGTGCTCGTCTCGATGCGATAGGCGTAATAGGCGTTGCCCCCAGGCATCGCCGACAGGCCCACCGTGTCGCGGGCGCGCGCCAGATATTCGTCGGCGAGGAAGTCCCTGATCTTCCGATGCGCGGGCTGGATCACGTCGCGGACCTGTGCCGCGTAAGCGGCGGTCAGCCGCACCCGGTCCGCCGCCGGGATCGCGGGCGGGAACATCGTCACCGGCTGATAGAAGACCGAGCCCTCGACCCCCTGTCCCAGCAGGTTGTCGAACTGCTCGATCATGTTGCGCACGGTCAGCTTCGGTTCGACGATCCCCGCGCGCAGCCCCTCGCGGAAGCGCGCGATGACGCGGTCGTAGAGCGCCGCATATTGCGCGTTGCGCTTCAGATTGTTGTCGTAATCGAGCACCGTCGTGAACGGCGCGGCGCCCTTGCCCGAGGCGAAATCTGGATAGAAGGTCTGGTAGCCGCCGAAATGGTTGATCGGCATCGCGCGGCCGATCTTGACGAGCCCGGGCGCAAAGCCGCGCCGGTCGCGCTCGGCGCCGTCGAGGAAGACGTCATAGGCGATCTGGTCTGTAGCCGTCAGCCTGGCGCGGTCGATCGCCCGGATCGCCTTGAGGTCGTCGCGCGTGAATCGCAGCGCGCGCGCCTGTGCCGCGTCGGTGTAGGGATCGCCGATCGATCCCGCATAGCGCAGATCGCCGCGATAGATCGCACCGATCGGGTTGTAGCGCAGGTCGCGCTCGTCCTGGTCGTAGAACAGCCGCTTTAACTTCGCGTCCTCCGGCCCGTCACCCGGCAGCGGCGTCGGCAGCGGCGGCGCCTGCGCCAGCACCGGCGGCGCGGCGCCCAGCAACGCCAGCGCGATAATGGTCCTGATGAGCATGAAGTCTCCCCTCCCCGCCTCGCTACCCACGGCTTGGGCGCGGAGCAATGAGGGAACCGGAGCGGACCTACCGGGTTAACCTGCGTCATCATCGTTAGGAGTAGTCCATGCGTACCATCCTGTTCCTGTCCGCGGCCGCGCTGATTGCCGCGCCCGCGCTCGCCGAAGGCAAGAAGGACCGCGCGCAGGAAGCGGTTGCCGCCGCCCGGGCCAAGGTGCAGGCCGCTGCCCAGGTCGGCGCGACCGGCGACGCCCCGCGCCTCCACGCCGAGGCCGCTGCCGCGCTGCGCACCGCCGAGGAGGACCTGGCCCGCAACCACAAGGATCAGGCGATCGCCGACGCCAATCGGGCGCAGGAGCTGGCGGACCGCGCGATCGGGGCCTCGCAGCAGCGCCAGGCCAACGCCGCCGCGGCGCAGGTCGACGCCGCGAACGCGCAGGCGAACGCCGCTACCGCCGCCGCCCAACAGCAGCAGGACGCGACGGCGCAGGCCCGGGCTGACGCTGCCGCCGCCAATGCCAGGGCTGAGGCCGCGCAGCAAGCCGCCGCGTCCGCCCAGGCCGATGCCGCCGCGGCCCGCGCTGCCCCGCCGGTGGTGGTCGCCCAGCCGCAGCCGACCAGCGCGACCGTGACCACCACGACCAGCGCCGTCGCCCCCGCCGCGACCAGCCACCCGGTCGTCCGCCACACCACGACTCGCCGCATCGTTCATCGCGCGGCGGCCCGGCCGGCCGCGGTCAAGACGACGACGACCGTCACGACCAACCAGTAAACCGGTCAGGCCTCGCTTCCGGTCGACCGGGAGCGAGACCGCGGCCTGTCGCCCGTGCTTCTGCTCTGGCATGGTCTGGCGCATGACCCGCTATTCCGCCCGCCTCGCCGCCCTTCGCGCCGAGCTTCGCGCCCAAGGGCTCGACGGCTTCGTCGTCCCGCTCACCGACGAGCATATGAGCGAATATGTCGGCGCCTACGCCCAGCGGCTCGGCTGGCTGACCGGCTTCGGCGGCTCGGCGGGAACGGCGGTGGTGCTCGCCGACGCGGCAGCGATCTTCACCGACGGCCGCTACACCATCCAGGTCCGCGAACAGGTGGACGGCGCCAACTGGGACCATGTCGGGGTGCCCGCCGAGAGCGTCGCCGGGTGGCTCGCCGAACATGTACGGTCAGGCGCGCGGATCGGCTATGATCCTTGGCTCCACACCGCCGGCTGGGTGGCCGACACGACGGCGCGGCTCGCCGAACGCGGCGCCACGCCGGTGCCGGTCGACCGCAACCCCGTGGACGCGATCTGGACCGATCGCCCCCATCCGTCCGACGCCAGGCTGCAGGCCCATGACGACCCGGCCGCCGGTCGCTCGTCTGCGGAGAAGCGGGCGGATATCGCCGATTGGCTGGCGGCCAACCGCGCCGACGCGGTGGTGCTGACCGCGCTCGATTCCATCGCCTGGGCGCTCAACGTGCGCGGCGCTGATGTCGAACACACGCCGGTCGCGCTCAGCTATGCGATCGTCAACGCCGACGGCGCGATCGACCTGTTCGTCGCGCCGGAGAAGCTGGACGACGCCGTGCGCCGCCACCTCGGCAACGCGGTGCGCACGCATCCGCGCGAAGCCTTCGCCGACGGTCTCGCCGCCTTGAGTGGCAGGCGCGTCGCGGTCGACCCCGAGCGCGCGGTGGCGGCGATCGCCGCCCGGCTGGAGCGCGCGGGCGCGACCGTCGTGCCGTTGCGCGATCCCGTCGTGCTCGCCAAGGCGCTCAAGCACCCCGCCGAGGTGGCCGGCCACCGCGCCGCCTCGATCCGCGACGGCGCGGCGCTGACCCGCTTCCTGCGCTGGGC
>NZ_CAXUEK010000021.1:0-394 GCF_964250165.1 uncultured Sphingomonas sp.
AATGCGCTCACCGCCTGGCTGTTCGCCCGCGGGGCCAAGGGCGACATCAACATCCGCGCGGCGTTCACGCACATGATGTCGGATGCGCTGGTATCGGCGGGCGTGGTGGTGGCGGGCATCGCGATCTGGCGCACCGGCGCCGGGTGGATCGACCCTGCCGTCAGCCTGGTGATCGCGGCCTTGATCTTCTGGCAGACCTGGGGGCTGCTGCGCGAGACGGTGGAGATGAGCCTCGACGCGGTGCCGCGCGGGATCGATTACGACGCCGTCGAGGCGGCGCTGTCCGCGCTGCCCGGCGTGGCGACGACGCACGACCTGCACATCTGGCCGATGAGCACCACCGAGACGGTGCTGACCGCGCATCTGGTGATGCCGGCGGGGCAGCCGGGCGACG
>NZ_CAXUEK010000021.1:404-45636 GCF_964250165.1 uncultured Sphingomonas sp.
ACCGGTTCGGGATCGGCCACGCGACCTTGCAGGTGGAGACTGACGCGGAATGCCGGTTGGAGGCGCGGGGGACGGTGTAGCTCGACAGAAGCCGGTCAGAGATTCTGTGTGTAGAAGTCCAGTCCTTGCAGAGTCTTGTAGAGGCGGCTGCGTCCGCCAGGGCCTTTGTAGCCGTGCGTTCGCCAATAATACAGGTTCGCGACGATCAGATCAGACGGTGGAAGCGTTTCGGTAGCGGCCGTTATCGCGTTCTGGACATGCTGGATGAAAATGGCTTGTTTAGGATAGGCCGTGTTGTTGGCGGTTCGAAGGATGTCGTAGACGTTTTGCATGAACGCCACTGGTAAATTGGGCGCTTGCGCAAAAGCGCCGAACTGACTTTTGATTTTAATAATGTCGGTCTCATCCCGGGCATGAGGCGCGCCGAACGGTCCTGGATGCCGAAGCCTGTTCTTCAGAACCTGGCGCATCAGCCTCATCGCCTCAAAGGACAGGGCCTGATTATAACCGGGAAAATACGGAGCGGGCGCTTCATGAAAGAGCACAAGCTCAATCAGGCCGACGGTCGTCGTCGCCGGTGACAGGGCGAGATCAGCCATGTCGCACCATCACGAACCGGTCGCCATGTGAGCGGCAGGCGCGAACAATCGCGTTGGCGAACGCGCGGGAGACGCCACGAACGCCCTTGACGTCTTTCCAATCAGGATAGACTTCGCTTTCCAAGTCGAAAGAGGCAGCGCCCCAATTGCTGGCACCATCGATCTGGCGCTCCGCCGTTGGCGTATAGGCCAGCACGGCGTGGCCCTCGCTCCAGATCACATAAGCGAGGCGATTGGTGGGCCGCTTATCCGGGGGAAGATCGCGATAATCGGCGACGACGACGCAGATGTGATTGATCCGTACCGTGCCACCTTCATCGACAAGCGACTGTATCTCCCGCTTCATCCCAGGGAAACCGTCGACGCTGCCGATTTTGTGCCATGTCGTGGCAAGCGCCGGTGCCGTGATAAACGACGTCAGCAACGCGATCGTGATTCTAAGCATCAGACTGCCTCCTTTCAGCAACCGTTGCCTCGGCCGATCGTCGACATCGTCAATAAGCCCGCGCCACCGCGAACTCCACTGCCTCGACCATCGCGTCCTTGGCCGGGCAGGCGGGGAACAGCCCCAGCGCATCGATCGCGCGCTGGCCGTAGTGGCGGGCGCGGGCCAACGTGTCGTCGAGCGCGCGGGTGGTGCGGATGCGGTCGGATGCTTCCGCCAGGTCGGTATCGGCGATGCGATGGCCGCCGATCGCCGCCTTCCAAAAGCTGCGCGCCTCGGCGTCGCCACGCGCATAGGCGAGGATCACGGGCAGCGTCATCTTGCCCTCGCGGAAATCGTCGCCGGCGTCCTTGCCCATCGTCGACGCGTCCGAGACATAGTCGATCGCGTCGTCCACCAACTGGAAAGCGATGCCGAGGTTGCGGCCATAGGCGGCCAGCGCCGCCTCCTCGCCCTCCGGCCGCTCGGCCACGACCGCGGCGATGCGGCAGGCGGCGGCGAACAGCGCGGCGGTCTTGGCGTCGATGATGTCGAGATAGCGGTCCTCGCCCAGATCGACGCGGCGGGCGGCGGTGAGCTGGTTCACCTCGCCCTCCGCGATGATCGCCGACGCGCCCGACAGAATCTTCAGCACCTTGAGGCTGCCGTCCTCCACCATCAGCTCGAACGAGCGCGAGAACAGGAAATCGCCGACGAGCACGCTCGCCGCATTGCCCCAGATGATGTTGGCGGTGCGCTTGCCCCGGCGCAGGTCCGAGCCATCGACCACGTCGTCATGGAGCAGCGTGGCGGTATGGATGAACTCCACCGCCGCGGCCAAGCGGTGATGGCGTGCGCCGGTATAGCCGACCAGCCGCGCGCTCGCGAGCGTCAGCATCGGCCGCATCCGCTTGCCGCCGCCCGCGATCAGGTGGCCGGCAAGCTCGGGGATCAGCGGGATTTCCGACTGCATGCGGTCGAGGATGACGGCGTTGACCTGGTTCAGGTCGCCCGCGACCAGCCGCACCATCGGCTCCAGCGTCGGCGCACGGGCGGGGGTGAGCTGGTGGACGGTCGCCATGGCGCGAGCCTTGGCGGGGCGCGGGCGGGGACGCAACCCTTGCCCGGCGCCGCGCGGGCCCGCATGAGGGTGCGCGGGAGAGAAGCTGATGTCCGACGACGTGCTCACCGGCTATCGCAAGAGCATCGACAATATCGACGCGGCGCTGGTCCACCTGCTCGCCGAGCGCTTCAAGGTGACGCAGGCGGTCGGCCGCTACAAGGCGCAGTCCGGGCTGCCGGCGGCCGATCCCGGGCGCGAGGAGCGGCAGATCGCGCGGCTGCGCCGGCTGGCGCAGGAGGCGGAGCTGGACCCGGAGTTCTCCGAGAAGTTCCTGCGCTTCATCATCGACGAAGTGATCCGCCATCATGAAGGGCTGCAACAATGACGCGCTCGCGCGCGATGGGAACGATGACGCGCTCGCGCGCGATCGGCGCATGAGCTTCCTGCTGGCGATCGAGGGTGGCGACGGCGCGGGCAAGGGAACGGCGGCCGCCGAGGTGGTGCGCCAACTGAACGCCGACGGCTGCAGCGCCACATTGCTCTCCTTCCCCCGCTATGCCGACACGGCAGGCGGCTGGGCGCTGGGCGAGTATCTCGCCGGCCGTCTGCCGAGGACCGTGGAGCCCCGCGCGGCGGCCATGCTCTACGCGCTCGATCGGCTGGAATCGTCCGATGCGCTACGCGCGGCGGCGGCGGCGCACGATGTCGTGGTGCTCGACCGCTACATCGCTTCCAACCTCGCCTATCAGGCCGCGAAGGCGCCCGCGGCCGAGGCGGCGGCGCTGATGGCGTGGATCTGGGCGCTGGAGACGCAGACCTTCGGGCTGCCCGCGCCCGACCTCAACGTCTTCCTCGCCACGCCGGTCGACATGGCCCGGCGGCAGATCGCGATGAAGCAGCGGCGCTCCTACACCGACCAGGCGTTCGACCTGAACGAAGCGAACCTGACGCTGCAGGCGCGGGTGCGCGACAATTACGCGGCCTTGGCCGCTACCGCGTGGACGGGCCGCTGGACGACGGTCCACACCGCGACGAACGGCGCGATGCGGACGCCAGCGGACATCGCGGCGGAGATTGTCCGTGCCGTCCCGCTCCCTCAAGGGGAGAGGGACCGGCGAGCGTCAGCGAGCCAGGGAGAGGGGGCGAAGTGAGCAGTCCACCGAGCCCTCTCCCTGCTCGGCTGCGCCGAGCCGTCCCTCTCCCCTCGAGGGAGAGGGACTGGATGCGCGCGCTCTCCCTGCCGGCCCTGCTGCTGCTCGGCGCGGCCCCCTCCCCCGATCTCGCCCGCTGGCGCGCCGAGGCGGCGCGCGTCGAGATCACGCGCGACGATTGGGGCATCGCCCATGTCCACGGCCGCGGCGACGCCGATGCGGTATTCGGCGCGATCTATGCGCAGGCGGAGGACGACTTTCCCCGCATCGAGCGCAACTACCTGACTGCGCTCGGCCGTACCGCGGAGGCGGACGGCGAGGCGGCGATCTGGCAGGACCTGCGGCAACGGCTGTGGGTCGATCCCGCCGCGCTGCAGCGGCAGTATCCGGCCGCGCCCGCATGGCTGAAGGCGCTCTGCACGGCCTGGGCGGATGGGCTGAATTACTATCTCGCCACGCACCCCGACGTCCACCCGCGGGTGCTGCAGCGATTCGAGCCATGGATGGCGCTTTCCTTCACCGAGGGCTCGATCGGCGGCGATATCGAGCGGGTGAACCTGAAGGCGCTCGCCGCCTTCTACGGCGGACAGGCAAGCGCCGCCGCGCTGGCCGAGGCGGCCCGGCGCGATGCGGAGCCGAAGGGGTCGAACGGCATCGCCATCGGTCCCAAGCTCAGCGCCAGCGGCCACCCGCTCCTGCTCATCAACCCGCACACCAGCTTCTTCTTCCGCTCCGAGCTGGAGATGCGCAGCGACGCCGGGCTGCACGCCTATGGCGCGAGCACCTGGGGGCAGTTCTTCCTCTACCAGGGCTTCAACGAGCGGCTTGGCTGGATGCACACGTCGAGCGGCGTCGATACGGTCGACGAGTTCGCCGAGACGCTGGCGGAGAGCCGCGTCGGTCCACAGGCCTATCGTCGCGGCGGCACGATCCTGCACGTCACGGCCAAGCCGATCACCATCGTGTATCGGACCGCGAACGGCGGCGCCGCGTCGCGCACCTTTACCGCGCTCTATTCCGTCCACGGCCCGATCACGCGCGCCGAGGGTGGCAAGTGGATCGCCACCGCGCTGATGTGGAAGCCGGTGCCGGCGCTGGAGCAGAGCTGGCTGCGCACCACCGCGCGCGATCAGGCCGGCTATCTCAAGGTTGCGGCGCTCCAGGCGAACTCCTCCAACAACACCGTCTATGCCGACGCGGACGGCCACATCGCGCTGCTCTTCCCGCAGTTCGTGCCGGCGCGCGACGACCGCCTGGATCGGCGCAAGCCGGTCGACGGCAGCGACCCGGCGGCGGACTGGCGCGGCCTCACCCCGCTGGCGAAGCTGCCGCAGGTGCGCGATCCCAGGGCCGGCTGGCTCTACAACTCCAACGACGCGCCGTGGCGCGCGGCCGGCGCGGACAGCCCGCGACAGGGCGACTTCCCGCGCTACATGGACCAGGCCGGCGACAATTTCCGCGGCGATCATGCGACGGCGCTGCTCGGCCGCGCGCGGGCGCTGACGCCGATGGGCTTGCGGGATATCGCCTACGATCGCGGGATGCCCATGTTCCTGCCGCTGATCGAGCGATTGCGCGACTGGTTCACGCAGCACCCCGACGAGGCGAAGCGGGTGACCGAGCCCTGGGGCCTGCTCACGCGCTGGGACGGGCGCTGGTCGACGGCATCGGAGGCGACGACGCTCGCCAATTACTGGGCGGTGGCGCTGGCCGATGCGGCGGCGCACGCGCCCGAGCTCGGCGGCAACGAGACCGATCGCATCCGCGCCATGCCCGCAGCCCTCGTCTTCGCGGCGCTGGAGCGCGGCGCGGCGGCGGAACAGGCGGCGTGGGGCAGCGTGCACGTGCCCTGGGGCCAGGTGAACTGCTTCCAGCGTAACGACGCCGCCATCGTCCAGCGCTTCGACGATGCCGGCCCCTGCACGCCGGTTCCCTTCGCCAGCGCGCGCTGGGGCAGCCTCGCCTCGTTCGGCGCGCAGCCCTATCCGGGCACGAGGCGGTGGTACGGCACCAGCGGCAACAGCTTCGTCGCCATCGTCGAGTTCGGCCCGCGCGTGCGCGCCTGGTCGGTGACCGCGGGCGGGGAGAACGGTCTTCCCGGTTCGCCGCACTTCGCCGACCAGGCAGGGCGCTATGCGGCCGGCGATCTCAAGCCCGTCTATTTCTGGCCCGACGAGCTCGCCGGCCATGTCGAACGCCGCTACCGGCCGGGAGAGTAGGATGAGCCATTACGCCGACGAACTGGCCGAGCTGCAGCTGGCGCTGGTCCATGCGCAGCAGGCGGCGCAGCACTCGGGCGAGCGCGCCGTGCTGGTGCTCGAGGGACGCGACGGCGCCGGCAAGGACGGGGCGATCAAGCGCATCGTCGAGCACCTTTCCCCACGCGCGACGCGGGTGGTGGCGCTGCCCAAGCCGTCCGACCGCGAGCGGACGCAATGGTATTTCCAGCGCTACGTGCCCCACCTGCCCGCGGCCGGCGAGCTCGTGATCTTCAACCGCTCCTGGTATAATCGCGCGGGCGTGGAGGTGGTGATGGGCTTTTCCACCGCCGCCGAGCAGGCGGAGTTCCTGCGCGACGCCCCTGATTTCGAACGGATGCTGGTGGAGAGCGGCATCCGGCTGGTGAAGGTCTGGCTCGATATCGGCAAGGACGAGCAGAAACAGCGGCTGGACGCCCGCCGCGCCGATCCGCTGAAGGCGCTCAAGGTCTCGGATCTCGACGCCGTGGCGCAGGACAAATGGGCCGAATACTCCGCCGCGCGCGACGCCATGCTGGCGCGGACCTCGACGCCGCTGGCGCCATGGATGTGCGTCGCCGCCGATCACAAGCACAAGGCGCGCATCGCCGTGCTGCGCCATCTGCTGCGTCAGATCGCGCCGGCGGCGATCGCGGCGGAGGTGAAAGACCCCGATCCGGACGTGCTGTTCGCATTCGAGACGGCGGCGACGACGGACGGGCGGCTCGCGCCATAATCCTCCCCGGGACGAGAAGGATTACTCCGCCGCGATCGCCAGCGGTGCGGCCTGGGTCATGCGGTTCCAGGCGTCGAGCGCGGCGATCTTGTACGCCTCGGCCAGCGTCGGATAGTTGAACGTGTTCTCGATGAAATAGTCGATGCCGCCTTTCAGGTTCAGCACCGCCTGGCCGATATGGATCAGCTCGGTCGCGCCCTCGCCGATGATGTGGACGCCGAGCAGGCGATGGGTGCGCAGCGAGAAGATCATCTTCATCATGCCGGTGTCGAGGCCCATGATGTGCCCGCGCGACGTCTCCCGGAACCGCGCCGTGCCGACCTCGTACGGAATGTGGCGGGCGCGCACCTCCTCTTCGGTCAGCCCCACCGTGCTGATCTCCGGCACCGCATAGATTCCGTACGGGAAGTGGCGCGGCGGCGGCGCGGGCTGGAGGCCGAAGGCGTGGCAGGCGGCGAGCCGGCCCTGCTCCAGGCTGGTCGAGGCGAGGCTCGGGAAGCCGATCACGTCGCCCGCGGCGTAAATGTGGGGCACCGCGGTCCGCATCGTCGCCGGCTCGACCGTGATGCGGCCGCGCGCATCCGTTTCGAGACCCGCGGCGGCGAGGTTCAGCCGCGCGGTCGCGCCCACCCGGCCGGCGGCGAACAGCAGCATGTCGCTCGCCACGCTGCGGCCGTCCGCGAAGTGGCAGACGGGGCGGCCGTTCTCGATGACGATCCGCTCGGCCGCGCTGCCCAGCCGCAGGCCCACATTGCGGTAGCGCAGTTCGTGCAGGAACTCGGCGACGATCTCGCAGTCGATAAAGTCGAGGATCGTCTCGCGCGGTTCGATCAGCGTCACCGCCACGTCGAGCGCGGAGAAGATCGTGGCGTATTCGACGCCGATCACGCCCGCGCCCACCACCGTCAGGCTGCGCGGCAGCCGCGGCAGCTCCAGCAGCTCGTCACCGTCGAACACCGTGCAGCCATCGAACGGCACGTCATCGGGGCGGAAGGGCTGCGTGCCGACCGCGATCAGCACGATGTCGGCGGTGACGTGCCGCCCCTCGCCGTCCGGAGTCGTCACCGCAATCGTGTGCGGGTCGACGAAGCTGCCCTCGCGCGCCAGCACCTGCACGCCGTTGCGGCCGAACTGATGCTCCAGCACTTCGACCTCGTGATCGAGCGTCTTGTGCAGCCGGCACATCAGGTCCGCGGCGGAAATGTCCTGCTTCACGCGATAGCCGCGGCCGTAGAAGCCGCGCTCGCGCCAGCCCGACAGGTTCAGCACCGTCTCGCGCAGCGTCTTGGACGGGATCGTGCCGGTATGGACCGAGACGCCGCCGAGGCGCCGCCCGCGCTCGACGACGAGCACCGACTTGCCGAGCTTCGCCGCCTGCACCGCCGCGCGGCGGCCGGATGGACCGGAGCCGAGAACGACGAGATCATGGTGCTGGGAAGCCATGCCGGCGGGCGTAGCGGAACGGGGTTAAGAGTCCCTCATTCCTCCCCGGGACGGGGAGGTGGCGCGCGCGAAGCGCGTGACGGAGGGGGGGCCGATCCGGGCGGTGCACGTAGGCCGGAGCCCCCTCCACCACCGCCTGCGGCGGTGGTCCCCCCGCCCCGTCCCGGGAAGGATTTAGCGCCGCGCCACGGCGAACCCGGCGAAGCTCTGGCTGACCGGCATCAGCTCCAGCGCGTTGATGTTGAGGTGCGGTGGCAGCGTCGCCACCCACCAGATCGTCTCGGCGATGTCCTCGCCCGTCATCGGCGCCGCGCCCGCATAGAGCGTGTCGGATGCATCCCGGCTGCCGGTGCGCACCGCGGTGAACTCCGTCTCGACCATGCCCGGCTCGATCGAGGTGACGCGCACGCCGGTGCCCGCGAGATCGGCGCGCAGGCCGAGCGAGAGCTGGCGCACGAACGCCTTGGTCGCGCCATAGACGTTGCCCCCCGCATAGGGGTAGGTCGCCGCCACGGAGGACAGGTTCACGATCGCGCCCCGCCGCGCGATCAGGCCGGGCAGCAGACGATGGGTAAGCGCGGCGAGCGCGACGACGTTGGTGTCGATCATCGTCGTCCAGTCGGCGAGCGTCGCTCCTTGCGCGGGCGCGGTGCCGAGCGCCAGGCCGGCATTGTTGAGCAGCAGGTCGATCGCGGCCCACTCGCCCGCCAGCCCGTCCATCGCCCCGTCGCGCGCCGCGGCGTCGCGGATGTCGAAGACGAGCGGGAGCAGCGCGTCCCGCCCCAGCTCGTGCGCGAGCGCGTCGAGCCGATCGGCCCGCCGCCCGGTCGCGACCACGCGCCAGCCGCCCGCGACGAAGCGCCGCGCGGCTGCCGCGCCGATGCCCGACGTCGCACCGGTGATGAGGACGGTCTTCATGGTCTTGCTCCGGCAAATCGGGGCGGCGCGGCCGCGCTCAAAGGCCGAGCGTCCACGGCTTGGGCCGGCCGCTGGGATGCGGCTGCCCGTCCAGTCGCTGCGCGCGCAGGATCCGGACGGGTCGGGCGAGCAGCTGCCCCTTCATCGCGCCCGAGCCGCCGCCGGCCGGCTCGGCGAGGATGCGCTTCACCACGTCCATGCCGGTCACCACGCGGCCGAACACGGCATAGCCCAGGCGCTTGCCGTGCGCATCCATGCTCGGGCTCGGCCCGACCAGGATCGAGAAATTGCCCGTCGCCGAATCGGGCTGGTCGAAGCGCGCCATCGTCACCGCGCCCGCGACGTGGCGCAGCCGTGTGCGGCTGGTCCGCTCCAGCGGCACCGGCGGCAGCGTGCGGCGCGGGTCCGTGCCGATGCCGCCCTCGATGAAGCCGCCGCTGGTCGGTCCTCTGGATTTCGCGGCGCGGTAGAAGGTCGTGCCGTCGAACCGGCCGTCATCGACATAGAGCAGGAAGTTGGCCGCCGTCCGCGGCGCATGCGCGCCGTCGACCGCGATCACGATCGGCCCGTCCGAGGTGACGATCCGCACCCGCACCACGCCCGCCGGCGGGGCGGGCGCGGCGGCGAGCAGGGCGAGAGCGGCAAGGGCGAATGCGGCGCGCATGGCGTCGCCTCTAGCCCGCCGGGCGAGACGGTGAAAGGTCAGGCCGGCCGGAAGAGCGTCATCTTCTCCACCGGAACGCGATCCGCCGCCTCGCGCTTCAGCAGCACCCCCGCGCGCCAATAATGATAGATCGGCCACGGCCCCAGGCAGACGACGCTGAGCAATGCGTAACGCAACGACTCCTCGCCGAACCGCGGTCGCAGCTGCTCGCTCAGGAACCCGATGAACGTCGGCCCGAGCCCGAGGCCGATCAGGTTGATGCACAGCAGCGTGATCGCCGCCCAGGAGGCGCGCAGCTGCAGCGGCGCACGCCCCTGCAGCAGGCCGAAGGTCGGACCGAGATAGCTGGTGACGAACAGCAGCGCGAACCAGTAGCCGCCGATCGCGAGATGGCTGTTCCGGGCCAGGAACAGCATGGCGTAGGGCAGCGTGCCGATCAGGTGCAGCCCGACGATCATCCAGGCCTGCGCATGCAGGCCGTAGCGGCGCGCCAGCCGGTTGGCAACCTGACCGCCGGTAAGCCCGGACACCGTCGAGATCACGAATGCGACCGGCGCGACGATGAAGATGATGTTGGTCAGCGTCAGGTGCTGCGATCGCTGGAGGTAGGACGGGCCGAACGCGCCTTGCGCATAGCCGATGCCCGAGATCAGCGTGACGCCGGCGACCAGGTGACGCGCGATCGGATCGCGCCACAGCGACTTGAACGCCTCGCCCATGCCCGGCTGCGTGGCATCGGCCGCGAGCGGCGTGGTTTCGGAGAGGCCGCGGCGCGGTTCCGTCAGGAACAGCTTGATGACGATCGCCAGCACCAGCCCCGGCGCGCCGACCGCGAACATCGCCGCGCGCCAGCCATAGGCATGACCGACCGCGCCGCCGATGAAGGTCCCGGCGAACGCCCCGAGCGTGATGCCCCAGGTGTAGATCGCCATCGCCCCGGCGCGCTGCTCGGGCGGATAGAGATCGGCGATGATCGAGTGGCTGGGCGGGCTCGACCCGGCCTCGCCGACGCCAACGCCGATCCGCGCGAGCAGCAGCTGGGTGAAGTTCGCCGCCAGGCCGCACGCGGCGGTCATGCCGCTCCATAATGCCAGCGCGATGGCGATGATGTTGACGCGGTTGCTGCGGTCGGCGAGCCAGGCGACCGGGATGCCGAGCCCCGCATAGAAGATCGCGAAGGCGAAGCCCTGCACCAGGCCCAGCTGCGTGTCGGTGAGGTGAAGGTCCTTGCGGATCAGCTCCTGGATGATCGCGAGGATCTGCCGGTCCATGTAGCTGCAGAAATAGGCGGCGGTGAGCAGCCCGAGCGTCAGGCTGCGGCGGCGCATGGCGCGGTCGGGATCGGTTGCGTCGCCCGCCATCAGCGTCGCGTCCCCGCGGCGACCCGCGATCCGGCGATGCCCATCGACCCACTCCTTCTTGCCACCGCCCGACGCCTGTTTTCCGCTGCGTCTCCCGACCGGTTAGAAGGTGCGGTATGGCGACGCGGCCGTCAAGCGGCTTGACGGGACCGCCCGCCATCGCCCAACAGACGCACCCATGACGATCCGCAATCAGGCCTATGTCGCCGGCGCGTGGGAGCACCCCACCCGCCACGCCCCCGACAAGTCGACGCCGCAACTCCACGCCGAATGCGCGGCCGGCGCGCTCGCGGACGCGGGGCTCAGCCTCGCCGATGTCGACGGCTATTTCTGCGCAGGCGACGCCCCCGGCTTCGGCGGCATGTCGATGACGGACTATATGGGCCTGAAGGTCCGGCACATCGATTCGAGCGAGACCGGCGGCTCGTCCTACATCCTCCACGTCAATCACGCGGCGCAGGCGATTGCCGCCGGCCATTGCTCGGTGGCGCTCGTCACGCTCGCCGGCCGCCCGCGCACCGAACCCTTCCGCGGCTTCCGGATGAACGCCCCGGAAACGGCTTTCGAAGGATGGGTCGGTGCCACGACGCACAACAGCTACGCCATGTGCGCGGCGCGCCACATGTACGAATACGGCACCACCTCCGAGCAGCTCGCCTGGATCAAGGTCGCCGCCTCGACCCATGCGCAGCATAACGAGCACGCGATGCTGCGCGACGTCGTGACGGTCGAGGATGTGCTGTCCTCGCCGATGATCTCCGATCCGCTGCACCGACTCGACTGCTGCGTGGTGTCGGACGGCGGCGGCGCGCTGATCGTCGTGGCGCCGGAGGTGGCGAAGTCGCTCAAGCGTCCGCTGGTCGCGGTGCGCGGCGCGGGCGAGGCGGTGAAAGGCCCGGCGGGGGGCGTGAACCTGGACCTCACGACATCGGCTGCCGCCCAGTCCGGCCCCGCCGCCTTCGCGGAGGCCGGGGTCACGCCCGCCGACATCAAATACGCCTCGATCTACGACAGCTTCACGATCACCGTGCTGATCCAGCTGGAGGATCTGGGCTTCTGCGCCAAGGGCGAGGGCGGCCGCTTCGTGGCGGACGGCAACCTGATCTCCGGCGCGGGCAAGCTGCCGTTCAACACCGATGGCGGCGGCCTGTGCAACAACCATCCCACCAACCGCGGCGGCATCACCAAGGTGATCGAGGCGGTTCGACAGCTGCGCGGCGAGGCGCACCCGGCCGTGCAGGTGCCCGACTGCGACCTGGCGGTCGCGACGGGGATCGGCGGCTCGCTCGGCGTCCGCCACGGCGCCGCCACCCTCATCATGGAGCGCCAGTGATGACCATGACCGCAGAGCGCAAGCTGCCCGCGCCGGAAGCGAACGCCGAGACCCAGGCGTTCTGGGACGCGGCGCGGGAAGGCAAGCTGATGCTCGGCTATTGCCGCGGCACCGGCCAGTATTTCTACTATCCGCGCGCGCTCAGCCCGTTCACGCTGACCGACGATGTGGAGCTGCGCGAGGCCGCGGGCACGGGCGCGGTCTACAGCTTCTCGACGATGCGGCGGGGGCAGAACACGCCCTACACGCTCGCCTACGTCACCCTGGACGAGGGCCCGGCGGTGCTGACCAACCTGGACGGCGACGTCGACACCTTCGCGATCGGTCAGCGCGTGCGCGTCAAGTTCGCGGCCACCGCCGAGGGTGAGCCGCCCGTTCCCATGTTCGCGCCCGATCAGGGCTGATGGCGGACGCCGGCGCGGAGACGCTCGCCGAACGCGAGGCGGAATATGACGCGTTCGTCGACCGTCATCTGCGCCGCAATTACATCGGCAATTTCATCCACGGGATGCTCGGGCTGACCGGCTTCCGGCTGATCTACGCGCCCACGTTCATTCCGAGCTACATCAACCGGCTGACCGGCTCGGACGCGCTGGTCGGGCTCGGCACCTCGCTGCTCCAGCTCGGCGCGGTGATCTCGCCGATCTTCTCGGCCTCGCGCTTCGAGAGCCAGCCGAAGCTGCTGCCCTACGCCATCCGCACCGGCACGATGATGCGGGTGATGATCCTGGCGCTGGCGATCGCCGGCTGGTTCATCACGGGCCGGCACATGCTGCTGATCGTCACGCTGACCTGCTTCTTCCTGCTCGGCACGTTCAACGGCATCCAGCGCGTCGCCTTCCAGATGTTGATGGCGAAGGTCATCCCGATCCGCCGACGCGGGCGGCTGCAGGCGTGGCGCAACATCACCGGCGGGCTGATCGCGGCGGGGCTGTCCTACCTCGCCGGGGTTTACCTGATCCAGCGCGACATCTGGGGCAACGGCTACGCCACCACCTTCTTCGTCGCCTTCGTGCTGACCAGCCTCGGGCTGACCGCCCTCAGGTTCATGCTGGTCGAGCCGACGCCGGTGCGCCTGCCGCCGGCGATGCGGTTCATGGATCGGGTGAGGACCTTTCCCGTGCTGCTGTCCGACCAGAGCTATCGCTGGTTCATCGCGGCGGAGGCGTTGTGTGTCGCGGCGCGGATCGCGCAACCTTTCTACATCCTTTATGCCGGCCACGAGCTGCACCAGACCGGATCGGGCAAGCTGATCGGCGAGCTCAGCCTCGCCTTTCTGGGCGCTGACACCGCCTCCAACCTGCTGTGGGGCAATATCGGCGACCGCACCGGCTATCGGCTGACCTTCCTCGGCTCGACCGGCGTCTGGGCGGCCGGCATCGCGCTGCTGCTGTTCGTCCACCAGCCCTGGGCGGTGGTGCTGGCGTTTTGCGGGCTCGGCGCGGGCAATGCCGGCTATATGATGAGCCAGCAGACGATGGTGCTGGAGTTCGGCGAGCGCACCGACGTGGCGATGCGCCTCGCGCTGTCGACCACGATCGAGGGGCTGATCTCCTTCATCGGGCCGCTGATCGGCGGCCTCGTCGCGACCACGCTCGGCTACCCGGTGCTGATGAGTGCGGCGCTGGCCTTTCTCGGCGCATCGTTCCTGCTGATCCTGACCAAGGTCACCGAGCCCCGCCACCGCATCGCGCCGGTGATCGGCGATTCGGTCGGCGACACCGACTGAGCGCGTCGCGGCTCAGCGCGGCCGGAGCACCTGTTTCTGCGCCAGCGCGACGCACGAGGCGAAGCCGATCGGCCCCTGCTCGTCATAGAGCCGGCACGTCCCCGCCGCGATCCCGGCGTCCGCGTCGTGGTAGCTGGTCTCGAAGCCGATCCACTCGCCGGCGGGCAGGCGGTGCAGCATGAGCGCGACATCGGTGTTGATATAGCCCAGCCCCGCATCCCCGCTGTGCGCCCAGGGGCTGACGAAGTCGGCCATCGCGGCGACGCGCTGGTACGGGGTCGGCGCGAGCCCCGCGACCATCGGCCGCACCTCCTTCAGCCACGCGCGCCGCTGCCCCGCCTCGCCGAACGCCCCCGCGAAGGGGCGCACGATCCACGGCATCGGCCCATCGCGCAGCCGATCGGGCACGTCGTCGGGCGACGGCGCGTCCCACGGCTCGGGTTTCCATACCGCGCCCGGCGCGTTCTCGTCGGCGGCGAGGAACTGGCACGTCGCGCGGGCCATGTCGCGGTCGCCGGACACGAAGGTCGCGTCCACCACGCGGATGCGCCGCCCCTCGCGCACCACCCGCGTTTCGACCGTCACCGGATCGAAGCCGGGCAGGCGATAGAGATCGACGGTCAGGCGCGCCGGCAGCCATCCCGCGCCGCCATGCCGCCGTTCCAGCTCGCAGCCCAGCAGCCCCGCGACGACGCGGCCGTTGAGCGACTGCGGGTCCCACGGCCCGCGCGCGATCGGATTGGGCAGGAAGCGCTCGCCGTCCTGCTCGAAAAAGGCTTGTTCGGTCATCTTGCCCTGATGCCGCCCGATCCGCCCGAAGTCGAGAAATGCTGTGCGGGTTCGAGGCAAATGCTTCTCGACTAGACGGTATGCCAACGGCAGGAGACATCCATGACCACCCAGCGCTCCTCGACGCTCGCCGCCGCCAGCCTGGTCGCCGTCATGTTCATCAACATGCTGGGTTTCGGCATCGTCATCCCGCTGCTGCCCTTCTACGGCCAGTCGCTGCATGCCGCGCCGTGGCAGATCGCGCTCATCTTCTCCGCCTTCGCGATGGGCGGCTTCTTCGGCGAGCCGTTCTGGGGGCGGTTGTCGGATCGCTATGGGCGCAAGCCGCTGCTGCTCTCCACCGTCACCGGCACGATGTGCTGCTATCTCGCGCTCGCCTTCGCGCCGAACGTGACGATCGCCTTCCTGATCCGCTTCTTCGGCGGCATGGCGAGCGGCAACGGCGCGGTGATGCAGGGCTATATCGCGGACGTCACCCCGGGTGAGAAGCGCACGCGGCGGCTCGCCTGGATCGGGGCGGCGGCCAGCCTGGGGCTGGTGGTCGGGCCGTCGATCGGCGGCGTGTTCGCGCGCACCCATGTCGGGCCGGCCGGGTTCCGCATCCCGCTGCTGATCGCCGCCGCGCTGTCGGCGACCTGCCTCCTGTCGCTCATGCTGTTCATCCGCGAGCCGGACGTCGCCGACCGGCGGCTCCATCCCGCCGGGCCGAGCCGCTGGAAGGCGTTCGGCGAGGTCTCGCGGCACCCCGTGATCGGGCGGCTGATGCTGGTGACGTTCCTGGTCGGCTTCGCCTTCACCGGCATTGAATCGGTCTTCGGCCTGTGGGGCGAGGCGCGGTTCGGCTGGGGGCCCAAGCAGGTCGGCTGGTGCTTCGCCATCGCCGGCGCGGTGTCGGGCTTCACCCAGTTCTTCGTGACGGGGCCGCTGTCCGAGCGGTTCGGCGAGGCCAAGGTGCTCGCGGTCGGCATGGCGCTGACCGCGATCGGCGTCTCGCTGCAGACACAGTCGACGGGGCTGCCGATGACCACCGCGCTGATGGCGCTGACCGCGCTCGGCCAGTCGGTCAGTTGGCCCAATGTCGGCGCGCTCATCTCGCGCAATGCCGATCCGACGCGGCAGGGACAGATTCTGGGGCTGAACAACGCCTGCGGGGCGTTCGCGCGCTTCGCCGGTCCGCTCTCGGCGGGGCTCGCCTTCGCGCATATCAGCCACAACGCGCCTTTCGTGCAGGCGGCGATCGTGGTCGCGCCCGCGATTCTGCTGGCGCTGAGCGCGGTGGGGCGGGTGCGCGAAACCGAGGACAGCCCAGTTCCCACTCGGTCCTGAGTTCGGTCGCGACCCTTTAGCAGCCGCGCGGGCAGCCTAGCCCCGCTCGCGCGCGCGCCGATACGTGCCCAGCACCCGCACCCATTTGCCGTGGAAGCCCAGCTCGTCCAGCGCGCGATCGAGCCCCGGATCGCCCGGCCGCCCCTCGACATCGGCGTAGAACTCGGTCGCCGAGAAGCTGCCGCCGTGCTGATAACTCTCCAGCTTGGTCATGTTGACGCCGTTGGTCGCGAAGCCGCCCAGCGCCTTGTAGAGCGCCGCGGGCACGTTCCTCACCTCGAAGATCAACGTCGTCATCCACGGCCCCTCCCCCACCGGCCGCGGCCCGCCGCGCGCCAGCACCACGAAGCGCGTGGTGTTGTGCTCCGCGTCAGCGATATCGCTAGCGAGCACGTCCAGCCCATAGAGCGCCGCAGCGCCGGGCGGCGCGAGCGCCGCGGCGCCCGGATCGCCGCGCTCCGCGACCAGCGCCGCGGCGCCGGCGGTGTCGGGATAGCTCACCGGGCGCATCCCGTGCGCCTTCAGCCAATGCCGGCACTGGCCGAGCGCCTGCGGATGGCTGATCGCCTCCGTCACGCCGTCCAGCGGCGCGCCGTTCCTGGACAGGCCCATCAGCGCGTAGCGGATCGGCAGGAAGTGCTCGCCGGTGATGACCAGCCCCGATTCGGGCAGCAGGAAGTGGATATCGGCAACGCGACCGTGCAGCGAGTTCTCGATCGGGATCAGCGCGCAGTCGGCGCGACCTTCCTTCACCGCATCGATCGCGTCGGCGAAGTCGAAGCAGGGCAGCGGCAGCCCGTCCGGGAACGCCTCCGTGACAGCGACATGGCTGTTGGCCCCCGGCGCGCCCTGGAAGGCGACCGCGCGTCCAGGCGCGGCGGCGGCAGCCTCGGTCATCGCGGCGACCAGCGCGCGGGCGGGGGCGGGGAAGCTTTCCATCGTGCATCGCCCGTTACGGCGGGCTCGTGCGGCTTGCTAGGGCAGCGGGGCTTTTCTAAGGGCAGGAACGACTTGGCTTCGGGACTGCTGACGCGCATGGACAACAAGACCAACACCATCGCTGGCTGGACGCTGGCGGCGCTCGGCACGGCGCTGGGCCTGTCGATCGTGGGCGGCATGGTGTTCCGGACGGAGGCGCCGGAGAAGGCGGGCTATCCGGTGGAGGCGATGGCGGAAGCCGGCGGCGCGGCCGCGGTGGCCGAGGTGCCGATCGCGGCGCTGCTGCCGACCGCCGATGCCGCCAAGGGCGCCGAAGTGTTCAAGAAATGCGGGGCCTGCCACACCGTCAACCAGGGCGGCGCGAACGGCGTCGGCCCGAACCTGTATGCGGTGGTCGGCGACGCGATCGCGCAGGGCCGCGCCGGCTATGACTTCTCGGGGGCGCTGAAGGGCGTTGGCGGAAAGTGGGACTTCGACAAGCTCAACGCCTGGCTCACGTCGCCCCGCAAGTTCGCCGACGGCACCAAGATGACTTTCGCCGGCCTGTCCAACGAGCAGGATCGCGCCAACGTCATCGTCTATCTGAACAGCCAGGGCTCGAACCTGCCGCTGCCCCCGCCACCGCTGGCCGGTGCAGCCGCGGCGGGCAAGGACGCGGCCGCCGGTGGCAACGCGCCCGGTGGCGCTAAGGGCGGTGCCGGCAGGGGCGCGGCGCCGGGCGCCACCTCCGCCGTCAACGCCGTCGCGACCGATCGGCGCGCCGACACTGGCTCGATCGCCAACACCGGCACGCCCGCCTCGGGTGCACCGTCGGTCGACCCCGCCGCGGCGACGCAGGGAGCGAAGGTCGGCCGCTGAGCGGTAGCCGGCGACGACCGGCTGACTCGCTCAAGGCCGGCCGGCGGGTGGGCGCAGCAAAGCCGTGTCGTCGGTCGTCGCTGCGCTACGCCGGCCGGTCTTGCGCGAGTCGGGCGGACGTGGCCGCCTGCCGCGCTATGACGGCGGCGACGGCTCGGCCCTGGCCCGCTCCTCGTAGAAGCTGCGCACCACCTCCCACGCCTCCTCCGCCGTCTCCACGAACGTGAAGATGGCGAGATCGCGCTCGGAGATCACGCCTTCCTCGACCAGCGCGGGAAAGTTCACCACGCGCTCCCAGAACTCGCGCCCAAACAGCAGCACCGGGATAGGCTGGATCTTGCCCGTCTGAATCAGCGTCAGCAGTTCGAAGAGCTCGTCGAACGTGCCGAAACCGCCGGGAAACGCGGCCAGCGCGCGCGCGTGGAGCAGGAAATGCATCTTCCTGAGCGCAAAATAATGGAACTGGAGCGACAGCGACGGCGTGACATAGGGGTTGGGCGCCTGCTCGTGCGGCAGGACGATGTTGAGCCCCACCGACTCCGCGCCGACGTCCGCGGCGCCGCGGTTCGCCGCCTCCATGATCGACGGGCCGCCGCCCGAGCACACGACGAAGTGACGCATCCCGCGCTCGTCGCGGGGCAGGCGGCTGGTGATCCGCGCCAGCTCGCGCGCGATCTCGTAATATTTGCTCTTCGCGACCAGCCGCTCGGCGAGGCGGCGGCCCGGCTCGTCGGTCGCCATGTCGAGCATCGCCTGCGCCTTGTCGGGCTCGGGAATGCGTGCCGAGCCGTAGAAGACGAAGGTCGACGCGATTTTCGCCTCCTCCATCACCAGCTGCGCCTTGAGCAGCTCGAGCTGGAAGCGGACGGGACGCAGGTCCTCGCGCAGCAGGAAATCCATGTCCTGGAACGCGAGGCGGTAGGCAGGATGTTCGGTCTGCGGCGTCGAGATCGCCGATTTGGCGCTCTCGGCATCCTGCTTGGCGCGCGGGAAAACGCGGGAGGGAACGCGGGTGTCTGTCATCCCAGCCGGTTAGGGCGCGCGGATGACGGGCACAAGTCGCGACCGGTCACCGGCAGAACCGGGCGGCGTCGTCCTCCAGATGGAGGTGATTGGCGTGCGCGGCGTTGTAGTCGGGTGACAGCACCGTGCCGAACCGCTTGCAGGCGGAGCGATGGACGGCCTGCCAGAAGCCGCCGACCGCGGCATCGGCCGATCGCCAGTCGGCGAGCACCGTCACCCGCCGGCCGTCCGCGAGCCTGAACCCCGCGACGTCGATCGCGTTGGCGACGGCATGGCCCGAGCGCCGTCCGGCGTTGGCGGCGGAGCCGACGACGTTGCGGCATGCATAGCTGCCGAACGTGTCGACGCGCGCCAGCTCGCTGCCGAGCAGCTGGAAGGCCGCCGGCGCGACCGCGTTGCGCACCCAGGCGGCGAACGCCCGCCCCTCGCCGCAGCGCACCGCGCCCAGCCCGGCCACCGGCACGCCGATATCGGTCAGCTGCACCGCGCCGGTCAGGCCGCAGCCCTTGCCGTCGTCGCGGTCGGGCAGCGCGCGGAAGCCGACGCCCTCGCTGCGCAGGTCCGCCAGGCACTGCGCCGTCTCGCGCGCCGATGGGCGGGAGAGCGGCCCCTGCCCCGCCGGCCGTTCGATCCGCCCGCAGGCCGCGAGCAGAACGAGCATCGTCATGTCGGTCATGTGCCGGCATCCACGTTCGCACCCAGCCGTCATGCCGGTTGAGTGAACGATGGCGGATGCCGGGACAAGCCCGGCATGACGAACGGGTTGTGCGGCGCGGCCACCTGCCTTAACGCCGTCGACGGGCCACGCGGTCCCAACGCCGCGCGTGCTCTCTGCAAGGAGAGTTGCATTGACCGATACCCTCGCGGCCCCTGCCGCCGCCGTGAAACCTGTCGCCAAGCCGGCGCGCCCCTTCTTCTCGTCGGGTCCCTGCGCCAAGCCGCCGGGCTGGGACGCCGCCAGGCTCGCCACCGCCAGCCTCGGCCGTTCGCACCGCTCCAAAGTCGGCAAGCAGCGGCTCGCCTATTGCATCCAGCTGATGCGCGAGGCGCTTCGCCTTCCCGACACCCACCGCATCGGCATCGTCCCGGGCTCCGATACCGGCGCGTTCGAGATGGCGATGTGGACGATGCTGGGGGCCCGCCCGGTCACGACGCTGGCCTGGGAGAGTTTCGGCGAGGGCTGGGTCACCGATGCGGTCAAGCAGCTCAAGATCGAGCCGACGGTGATCCGCGCCGAATACGGCCATCTTCCCGATCTCGCGCAGGTCGACTGGGGCCACGACGTGCTGTTCACCTGGAACGGCACCACCAGCGGCGTGCGCGTGCCGGACGGCGACTGGATCGCCGCCGACCGTGAAGGGCTGAGCTTCGCCGACGCGACCTCGGGCGTGTTCGCCTACGACCTGCCGTGGGACCGGATCGATGTCGCCACTTTCTCCTGGCAGAAGGTGCTGGGCGGCGAGGGCGCGCACGGCGTGCTGATCCTGGGCCCACGCGCGGTCGAGCGGCTGGAAAGCTACACCCCCGTGTGGCCGCTGCCCAAGGTGTTCCGCCTCACGGCCAAGGGCAAGCTCACCGAAGGCGTGTTCGCGGGCGAGACGATCAACACGCCCTCGATGCTGGCGGTCGAGGATGCGATCTGGTGCCTGGAATGGGCGCGCGATCTCGGGCCGGACGGCCTCAAGGCGCGCGTCGCCGCCAACGCCGCCGCGCTCGATCGGATCGTGGCGGCGCGCGACTGGCTCGGCCACCTCGCCGCCGACCCGGCGAGCCGCTCGCAGACCAGCGTGTGCCTGACGGTCGCGGGCGCGGACGAGGCCCTCATCAAGAAGATGGCGGCACTGCTCGAAGGCGAAGCGGCGGCGTTCGACGTCGCCGGCTATCGCGACGCCCCGCCCGGCCTGCGCATCTGGTGCGGCGCGACGGTCGATGCCGCCGACATCGCCGCGCTCGGCCCGTGGCTCGACTGGGCCTATGCCGCGGCGAAAGGCTGATCGCTTCGTCCCTCTCCGGACAGGGGAGAGGGACAGCTCGCGAACGTGCCTCTCACCTGCCCCTCACCCTGGCGCTGACGCGCCTGTCCCTCTCCCCTGCAGGAAGAGGGTAGAAGGAACATCCCATGCCCAAGGTGCTTATTTCCGACAAGATGGACCCCAGGGCCGCCCAGATCTTCCGCGAGCGCGGGGTCGAGGTGGACGAGATCACCGGCAGGACGCCCGACGAGCTGAAGGCGATCGTCGGCCAGTATGATGGCCTCGCGATCCGCTCCGCGACCAAGGTCACCAGGGCGATCCTCGACGCCGCGCCGAACCTCAAGGTGGTCGGCCGCGCCGGCATCGGCGTCGACAATGTCGACATCCCCGCCGCCTCCGCCAAGGGCGTGGTGGTGATGAACACCCCGTTCGGCAACTCCATCACCACCGCCGAGCACGCCATCGCGCTCATGTTCGCGCTCGCCCGCCAGCTGCCCGAGGCGGACGCCTCCACCCAGGCCGGCAAGTGGGAGAAGAACCGCTTCATGGGCGTCGAGCTGACCAGCAAGACGCTGGGCCTGATCGGCGCGGGCAATATCGGCTCGATCGTCGCCGAGCGCGCGCGGGGCCTCAGGATGCGCGTGATCGCCTATGATCCGTTCCTCACCCCCGAGCGCGCGGTGGAGATGGGCGTCGAGAAGGTCGATCTCGACACGCTGCTGGCGCGGGCCGACTTCATCACGCTCCACACGCCGCTGACCGATCAGACCCGCAACATCCTCTCCGCCGAGAACCTGGCGAAGACCAAGAAGGGCGTCCGCATCATCAACTGCGCGCGCGGCGGGCTGATCGACGAGGCGGCGCTGAAGGCGGGGCTCGATGCCGGCCACATCGCCGGCGCCGCGCTCGACGTGTTCGTCGACGAGCCGGCCACCGCCTCGCCGCTGTTCGGCACGCCGGGCTTCATCTCGACGCCGCACCTCGGCGCGTCGACGACGGAGGCGCAGGTCAACGTCGCGATCCAGGTCGCCGAGCAGATGGCCGATTTCCTGACGTCGGGCGGCATCACCAACGCGCTGAACGTGCCCTCGCTGTCGGCGGAGGAGGCCCCCAAGCTGAAGCCGTACATGGCGCTGGCCGAGAAGCTCGGCAGCCTGATCGGCCAGCTGGCGCATGGCGGGCTCAGCGGCATCGCCATCGAGGTGGAGGGTGCG
This sequence comes from uncultured Sphingomonas sp., assembly GCF_964250165.1. Lineage (GTDB taxonomy): Bacteria > Pseudomonadota > Alphaproteobacteria > Sphingomonadales > Sphingomonadaceae > Sphingomonas. The sequence continues at coordinate 22,185 of NZ_CAXUEK010000021.1, forward strand.
GCGGCCGAGCTCAACCAGAAGCCGATTACCTCGGCCGTGCTCGCTGGGCTGATGCGCGTCCATTCGGACACGGTGAACATGGTCAACGCGCCGTTTCTCGCCAAGGAGCGCGGCCTCGACGTGCGCGAGGTGCGCCACGATCGCGAGGGCGACTACCACACGCTGCTCCGGGTGACCGTGACGACCGACGGCGGCGACCGTTCGGTGGCGGGCACGCTGTTCGGCGACGCGGCACCGCGCCTGATCGAGCTGTTCGGCATCAAGGTGGAGGCGGACCTGGCCGGGCCGATGCTCTACGTCGTCAACGAGGACGCGCCCGGCTTCATCGGCCGGCTCGGCTCGCTGCTGGGCGAAGCGGGCGTCAACATCGGCACCTTCCACCTCGGCCGCCGCGCGGCGGGCGGGGAGGCCGTGCTGCTGCTCTCGGTCGACGAGCCGGTGACGGCGGACCTGCTGGCGCGGGTCAAGGCGCTGCCGGGGGTGCGAACGGTGATGGGGCTGACATTCTAGCTCTCGTCATGCCGGGCTTGTCCCGGCATCCACGTTCGACCAAGCGTTTAAGCCGATCGGCGCTAACGACGGTGGATGCCGGAACGGGCCCGGCATGACGAGGGAATGATGACCGCGCTCCTGCCCTCTGGTTTCCACGATCGCCTGCCACCGCATGCCGACGCGGCGGCGGCGCTGGAGGCGCGGGTGCTGGGCGTCGCGCACAGCCATGGCTATGAGCGCGCCGATCCGCCGCTGGCCGAGTTCGCCGACGGGCTGGCGGCGCGGCTGAAGGCGGGTGGCCTGCGGGATGCGGTGCGCTTCGTCGATCCGGTCAGCCAGGCGACGCTGGCGATCCGGCCGGACCTGACCGCGCAGATCGCCCGCATCGCCGCGACGCGGATGGGCCATCACCCACGCCCCGTGCGCCTGTCCTATGCGGGGTCGATCCTGAAGCTGCGCGCGCCTGAGCTTGCTCCGGCACGGGAACGCCGACAGATCGGCTGCGAGCTGATCGGGCTCGATACCGTCGCCGCCGCGCAGGAGATCGTGGGCGTCGCCGCCGAGGCGCTCGCGGCGGCGGGTGCGACGGGCGTGTCGATCGATTTCACGCTGCCCGACCTCGTCGACACGCTCGCCGCCGGGCCACTGCCGGTCGCGCCGGAGCGCGTCGGGGCGCTGCGCGACCGGCTCGACGCCAAGGACGCGGGCGCGGTGGCTGAGATCGCGCCGGCCTATCTGCCGCTGATCGAGGCGGCCGGGCCGTTCGACGCCGCGCTCGCCCGGCTGCGCGCGTTCGACGCCGCCGGCGCACTCGCCTCGCGCCTCGCGGGGCTGGGGCGCATCGTCGCGGCGCTCGGGCCGGACGTGCAGCGGACGCTCGACCCGACCGAGCGGCACGGCTTCGAATATCAATCCTGGCTCGGCTTCTCCCTGTTCATCGCGGGCGCCCCGCGCGAGGTCGGCCGCGGCGGCGCCTACACGATCGTCCACGAAAGCGGCGCGGAGGAGCCCGCCACCGGCTTCTCCCTCTTCACCGACGCGCTCGCCGCCGATGTGGTCCCCGAGCGCCGCCGCCTCTTCCTGCCGCTCGGCACCCCGGCGGAGGTAGGGGCCGCCATGCGCGCCGAGGGCTGGGTCACGGTCGCAGCGCTGCAGCAGGGCGACACGTCCGCGGCGCAGCTCTGCACGCACGAGTGGCGAGACGGCGAACCGCGTGGGGTGGCTCGGCCGTAGCGGTTGCTCGGGTGTTTAGCTGCCGTTGCGCTGGGGGCGGTTCATTACCGCCCTGACGGACAACCCGGTGAACAACGCAATCGCGATCGTCGGAAGAGCGACGTAGACCAGAAAGCCTTTGTGGCAATCACGGCCCGTGGCGCAGTCGCCAAGCGCATCCACGAGAACGAGAATACCGAAGAGCGGCGCGCCGACCAGCGCGGCGGCGGCGCTGCCCCACTTGCCACCCCGTGTAACGCCACCTCGGTAACCATCCATCTTGCGACTAAACGCGCGCGGGGAAGGTCCGCCACTGGAAGCGAGCGGATGGGCGGCACCCGCGCAAGCCGACAAGGTCACTGGCTTCCTGCGTTCCACCGCATGGCTGCGTGGACGCTCGGCCCGGCACCGTTTAACGCGCCCCCGCAACAACCAGGAATAAGCGCGTGGCCAATGTAGCGGTGATCGGCGCCCAGTGGGGCGACGAAGGCAAGGGCAAGATTGTCGACTGGCTCGCCGAGCGTGCCGATCTGGTGGTGCGGTTCCAGGGCGGGCACAATGCCGGGCATACGCTGGTGGTCGGCGGCGAGACGTTCAAGCTGTCGCTGCTGCCATCGGGCATCGTCCGCGGCACGCCCTCGGTGATCGGCAATGGCGTGGTGCTCGATCCCTGGGCGCTGCGCGACGAGGTGGGCCGGCTGCAGGCGCAGGGCGTCACCGTCACGCCGGCGGTGCTGAGCGTGGCCGAGACCTGTGCGCTGATCCTGCCGCTCCACGGCGAGCTGGACGGGCTGCGCGAGGACGCCAGCGGCGCGGGCAAGATCGGCACCACGCGGCGCGGCATCGGCCCCGCCTATGAGGACAAGGTCGGCCGGCGCGCGATCCGGCTGTGCGACCTCGCGCACCTCGACGGCCTGGAGCCGCAGCTCGATCGGCTGCTCGCGCATCACGATGCGCTGCGCGCGGGCTTCGGCGAGGCGCCGATCGACCGCGCCGCGCTGCTCGCGCAGCTGCAGGACATCGCCGCCTTCGCGCTGCCGTTCGCCAAGCCGGTGTGGCGCGACCTGAACGAGGCGCGCAGCCGCGGCCGGCGCATCCTGTTCGAGGGCGCGCAGGGCGTGCTGCTCGACATCGATCACGGCACCTATCCGTTCGTCACCTCGTCCAACACCGTGGCGGGCGCGGCGGCGGCGGGATCGGGGCTGGGACCGGCGGGCGTGGGCTTCGTGCTCGGTATCGCCAAGGCCTATACGACCCGCGTCGGCTCCGGCCCCTTCCCGACCGAGCTGGACGACGCGATCGGCGAACGACTGGGCACGCGCGGGCGCGAGTTCGGGACGGTGACGGGCCGCAAGCGGCGCTGCGGCTGGTTCGATACGGTGCTGGTGCGCCAGTCGGCGGCGGTCGGCGGCATCGCCGGCATCGCGCTCACCAAGCTGGACGTGCTCGACGGGTTCGAGGAGGTGCGCATCTGCACCGGCTACCGCCTGCGCGGGGCCGAGCTGGACTATCTGCCGCCGCATTCGGCCGATCAGGACGCGGTCGAGCCGGTTTACGAGACGGTGGAGGGGTGGAGCGAGTCCACCGCCGGCGCGCGCAGCTGGGCCGATCTGCCGGCTGCCGCGATCAAATATATCCGTCGCGTGGAGGAGCTGATCCGCTGCCCGGTGGCGCTGGTCTCGACCAGCCCCGAGCGGGACGACACGATCCTGGTCCGCGATCCGTTCGCGGACTGACACGCCCGCGCGCTTGAAGACGAACGGCCGGGCGGTGCGCCCGGCCGTCGTCATAGGCTTACTTCGGCGTGGCCGTCGTGCCGCCGGCAGTCGAGCCCGCCGTGCCGGTGGTGCCCGTCGTCCCGGTGGTGCCGGTCATGGTGCCCATCGTGCCCGTGGTCGCGCCGGTGGTGCCGCCCATCGTCCCGCTCATCCCACCGGTCGTGCCGGCGGTGCCCGGCGAACCCGGGGTGTCGACGCCGGTGGTGTTGCTGCCGGAGGTGCCCGTCGTGCCGCCCATCGTGCCGCCCATCGTGCCGGTGTCGGTCGTGCTCGACCCCGTGGTCGTGCTCGATCCGCCCGAGCGACCCCGCGAACCGCGGCGCGACGCGCGGGTTCCCGTCCGCGTGGATGTGCTCGAAGTGCTCGACGGCGTGCTGGCAGACTGGCCGGACATGCCGCCGGTCTGACCCATGCTCGTGTCCGACGTACCGGTGGAAGACCCGGTCGAGCTGCCCATCGTCGAGCCGGTCGAGCCGCCCGTCGTCGAGCCCGTGCTGCCCGAGCCCGAGGTCGTCTGGGCCAGCGCGGCAGTGCAGAACAGCAGCGGCATGGCGGCCGCAATCATATAGCGTTTCATAGCAATTCTCTCCTTGAGGATACAGAAACTCAAGGTAGCTCAACGTATTGGTTAAGGCCGGGTTCCGGCCAGCTCAGCCGCACTGGGCGCGGTGAAGCAACGCCTGGTCCGCAAGCACCAGCGCCATCATCGCCTCTACTACCGGCGCACCCCGGATGCCGACGCAGGGATCATGGCGGCCTTTGGTGGCGATGGTGGTCGCCTCGCCGGCGCGCGTGATCGTCTCGACCGGTGTCAGGATGGAGCTGGTCGGCTTGAACGCCACGCGCAGGCGGATCGGCTGGCCGGTGGCGATCCCGCCGGCGATCCCGCCGGCATGGTTGGCAAGGAAGCGCGGGCCTTCACTGCCGGGCCGCATGGCGTCGGCGTTCGCCTCGCCGGTCGCGGCGCCGGCCGCAAAGCCGTCGCCGATCTCCACGCCTTTCACCGCGTTGATCGACATCGCCGCCGCCGCCAGCTCCGCATCCAGCTTGGCGTAGAGCGGCGCGCCCCAGCCGGCCGGCACCCCGATCGCCTCGCACATCACCACTGCGCCCAGCGACGACCCCGCCTTGCGCGCGCCGTCGACCAGCGCTTCCCAGCGGACGGCGGTGTCCGCATCGGGACAGAAGAACGGATTGCAGTCGATCTCCGCATCATCGAACATGGCGGGGTCGATCGCATCGCCGCCGATCGCCTCCACCCAGGCGCGGACGCGGACGTGCGGGATCACCAGCCGCGCCACCGCGCCCGCCGCCACCCGCGCCGCCGTCTCGCGTGCCGACGAGCGCCCGCCGCCGCGATGGTCGCGAACGCCGTATTTGGCGTCGTACGCATAGTCGGCATGGCCGGGGCGATAAGCCTCGGCGACCTCGCGATAATCCTTCGAGCGCTGGTCGACATTCTCGATCATCAGGCTGATCGGCGTTCCCGTCGTGCGCCCCTCGAACACGCCGGAAAGGATGCGGACCTGATCGGGCTCGCGCCGCTGGGTGGTGAAGCGCGACTGGCCGGGGCGGCGCCGGTCCAGCCAGGGCTGGATGTCCGTCTCGGCGAGCGCCAGCCCCGGCGGGCACCCGTCCACCACCGCGCCCAGCGCCGGCCCGTGGCTCTCGCCCCAGGTGGTGAAGCGGAAGACCCGGCCGAAGGTGTTGAAGCTCACGCGGCCTGCGCCGGCGCTCCGACTACCCAGCGATCGGAAAGAAGGGTTGCCACCGCGATGTCCTCATCGATGCCGTCCCAGTGAATCCCGCTGGGCGACAGAAAACAATCCTCACGCGCGGCAGGCGTTGCATGAAGAAGCCTGGGGAACCAGACCAGCGGAACACCGATCGTACGCCCGTCCTCAAGCGTCACCCACATCGAGTCGTCGTCAAATCTGACCATTGTCGGCTCGGGCGAAGAATGCGTTCCACTCACGTTCGATCTCCTCACGCCGCTCGACGACGATCTGCTCGATGAGGCGCAGCTCGCGCGGGTCAAGACGGCGGTTATAGGCCATCCTCAACACGGGATACAGCCACAGCTTCGCCGTGCCGCCAGGTCTCGACACGTGTATGTGCACCGGCTCCCTCGGACTGCCCTCAAACGAGAAGAAGTGAAAGCGATAGCCTGACTGACGGAAGATGACCGGCATCTACACCAGCGCGATGTCCGGTGCGTCCTCCGCCTTCATGCCGATGACGTGGTAGCCGGCGTCGACGTGATGAACCTCGCCCGTCACCCCGCTGGCCAGATCGGACAGCAGGTAGACGCCTGCGCCGCCGACGTCGTCGATCGTGACGTTGCGCTTGAGCGGCGCGTTCAGCTCGTTCCATTTCAGGATCAGGCGGAAGTCGCCGATGCCGCTCGCCGCCAGCGTCTTGATCGGGCCGGCGGAAACGGCGTTCACCCGGATGCCGTCGCGGCCGAGATCGACCGCCAGATACTGCACGCTCGTCTCCAGCGCCGCCTTCGCGACGCCCATCACGTTGTAGTGCGGGATGACCTTCTCCGCGCCGTAATAGCTCAGCGTCAACATGCTGCCACCCGGGCGCATCATGCGGGCGGCGCGCTGCGCCACCGCGACGAAGCTGTAGACGCTGATGTTCATCGTCAGCAGGAAGTTGTCGAGGCTGGTGTCGACATAGCGGCCGCGCAGCTCGTTCTTGTCGGAGAAGCCGATGGCGTGGACGACGAAATCGATCTGCGGCCAGGCGACGGCGAGCGCGCCAAAGGTGCGGTCGAGCGCCGCCATGTCGGCCACGTCGCATTCGAACAGCCGCGCGATGCCGAGCTCCTCGGCCAGCGGGCGGACCCGCTTCTCCATCACCTCGCCCTGATAGCTGAACGCCAGCTCGGCGCCCTGCTCGGCCAGCTTCCTCGCGATCCCCCAGGCCAGCGACTTGTCGTTCGCCAGGCCCATGATGAGCCCGCGCTTGCCCTGCATCAGTCCGGTCACGTCTTCACTGCCCCCGCTTCCGCTCCCGTCGCCACATCGTCGGCCTTCTGCGCCGCGTCGCCGCCTTCTTGCGCCGCCTCGCGCGGTTCCGCCAGCGCCGCGTTCAAGTGCGCGCCGAAGACGAAGCCGAGCCCCACCAGCCAGAAGAACAGCAGCATGACGACGACCCCCGCCAGACTGCCATAGGTCGCGCCATAGCCCCCAAGCAGCTTCAGGACGAAGGGCAGCAGCGCGGTGATGCCGATCCACCAGCCCGCGGTGAACAGCGCGCCGGGCCATTTCCGGCTGGATGTGCGTCGGTATTTGGACGGCGTGCAGAGATAGAAGAGCAGATAGAGCGCACCGAACATGATCGCGCCGGGAATCAAGCGCGACAGCCCCAGCCAGTCGGCGATCCGCTCGGTACCGGGGATCAGGGTGTAGATGAAATGCTCCGCGCCGGTCAGCACGCCCTGAACGAGGAACGACAGCATCGCCAGCACCACCGCGCCGACGATCGCGCCGGACGACGCGAGCCGCGCCCGCCAGAACGGCGCGGAGGATTTGGTGCCGTAGGCGCGACGGAAGATATCCCGGATCGTCTCGATGAAGCCCGAGACCGTCCACAGCCCCACCGCCCCGGCGATCCACAGAAGCGAGCCGGTCCTCGAAGTGATGACGCTGACGATCGGCCCGCGCAGCATGACCGCCGTCTCGCGCGGCAGCGTGTGGAGGAAGGTGACGACCGCGCTCTGCGCGGTCGCGCTCTGCCCCAATACCGAGAACACCGCCGCCGCCGTGATGAAGAACGGGAACAGCGTCATCAAGGCGAGGTAGGCGAGGTTGCCGGCGTGGATGAAGCCGTCGTTGAAGACGCCGACCGCCGCGCGCTTCACCACCTCCAGCATCGCCTCGCCAGGCCTTAGTCGATCGAGCTCGCGGCGGAGGCGACCTTGCTGCTTCGCCCGGTCCTCCGGCGTGAGTGTTGGAGCGATCTCGCTGGTGGCCACGACGCGGGCTTAGACGCCCATCACCGTGCGCGGGTTCCCGTCCGCCCCTGACCAGCCGTCGACGAACTGCTCCAGCGCCGCGTCGCCGGCCGGCACCATCACCTGCAGCGTGACGAGCTGGTCGCCGCGGCCGCCGCCCTTCCTGTGAAAGCCCTTGCCCTTCAGCCGCAGCGTGCGGCCGGAGGACGTGCCCTTCGGGATGGTGAGGTTGACCGGCCGCTCGACGGTGGGCGCGCGCACCTGGCCGCCCAGCACGGCCTCCTTGAGGCTGATCGGCAGGTCGAGGCGGATGTCGTCGCCGTGGCGGGTGAAGAAGCGGTGCGGCTGCACCTCGATCGTCACGAGCGCGTCGCCGGCGCCGCCGGGGCCGGGCTCGCCCTTGCCGGCAAGGCGCATCTGCGTGCCGGTCTCGACGCCGGGGGGCAGCTTCAGGTCGAGCGCGCCGTCGGGCAACTGCACCCGCTGCGGCGCGAGCGTCGCGGCGTCGACGAAGGGCACCTGCAGCCGATAGGAGAGGTTGGCGCCCTTGGCGGCGGCGGCGCGACGGCCGAAGCCGGAGGTGAAGCCGCCGCCGCCCGCGCCGCCGCGCCCGCCGAACAGCCCTTCGAAAATGTCGCCCATCTCCGCCGTGTCGCCGCCGAACTCGAAGCCCTGGCTGCGGAAGCCGCCGCCTGGGCCGCCCGGCTGCGCGCGCCCGCCCATCCCGCCCGCACCATAGCCGAACGGCGCGGCGGGGTTGCCGTCGCCGTCGATCTCGCCGCGGTCGAAGCGCGCGCGCTTGTCCTTGTCGCTCAGCAGGTCATAGGCGTTGGTCACCTGGCTGAACCGTGCGGACGCCTTGGGATTGTCCTTGTTGCGGTCGGGGTGAAGCTCCTTGGCGAGCTTGCGGTATGCCTTCTTGATGTCGGCCTCGGACGCGCCGCGTGCCACCCCCAAGGTCTGATACGGATCGGCCATTTGGGTCCCCAGTGTATTACCCGACTATGTGGGGCAGCCGCGCGGGGAGCGCAACGACCTGCCCGCGCGTTAGGCGCGCGAAGGAGTATGATGATGGCGGAACGGCAGGACGGGGTCGAGGACGCGCCGGGCAAGACGGCGGGCGGCGGCGAGAGCGCGGGCGGCGCCTATCCGAACCCGCAATCGGGCAAGCAGCCGGGGGGCGGCTTCCTGGGCCATGGCGGCCAGACCGACATCGATTATTCGGGCACCGGCGCGGACGATGACGACGTCGGCAACGACAATGCGGTGACGGGCAAGGAATAACCCTCTTCACCCCGGTCGTGAGAGGAAACGACGTCGTCTTCCTCGATCGGCGCGACGTCGACGGAGACTTCCATCCGCTGCGCGCCCGAGCCGAGCACGACGCCGTCCACCGGCGCGATGTCGGCGTAATCGCGGCCGACCGCCATCACGATATGGTCCCCCGCCATCCAGATGCCGTTGGTCGGGTCGAGCCCGATCCAGCCCTGCGCCGGGCCGCACCACAGCAGCACCCAGGCATGGGTCGCGTCGGCGCCCACCAGGCGCGGCTCGCCGGGCGGCGGCAGCGTGCGGATATAGCCCGAGGCGTAGGCCGCCGGCAGCCCGGCGGCGCGCAGGCCCGAGATCATGATCTGCGCGAAATCCTGGCACACGCCCTTGCGCAGCGCGAACGCCTGGGCGGGCGGCGTATCGACCAGCGTGGCGGTGGCGTCGAAGGCGATCTCCCGCTGAATGCGACGCGCGAGCGCGATGCCCGCCTCCAGCGCGTTGCGCCCGGGCGCGAGATCGGCGGCGCACCAGTCCGCGATGGCGGGATCGAGCGGGATGCGCGGCGAGGGGTAGAGGAATGCAGCCGGACCGTCCGGCGCCGGGTCGCCGCTCGCGCGCGCCATCGCCGCCACCTCCGCCAGCGTCGGATCGCCCACGCCGGGCATCGGCACCCAGCGGTCCACGTCGACATGCGCGACGCTCTCGATCGTGAGGTCGGTCACCGGCTGGTCGATCACCAGCCGCGTCACGTTGGCAAGCGGGGTCTGGACCGGGGCGCGGCTGGCCGTCCCCGCCGGCTGCACCGTCAGGCGGTAGTCGAGCAGCCGCTGGCCGGGCCAGGCGATCGGATGCAGCCGGAGGTTGCACCGCGCGAAGCCGACCGGCTCGGCATAGGTGAAACAGGTGACGTGGCGGATGGCGTAGATCATCAGGCGAGCGTCAGCCCGCCGGCGCGCAGCGGCTCCGCGCCGCGCAGGAAATAACGCCGCGCCACCGCGTCGGACAGGCCCGCCAGCCGCCGCTCGACCTCCCACAGCCAGTCGGCATCCACCGTCGCGGCGCCGGCGGCGGCTGCCAGCGCCGCCAGCGCGGCGGCCTCCGCCTGTTGCGGCTCGGCCATGCCGTCGTCGCTCAGCACCGGTAGCTCGCCGAGCCGCGCGGCGATGCAGGCGAGCTGGAAGGCGAGCGCGCGCGGGTTGCCGCCGTCCAGCGCCACCAGATCCACCACGGGCACGCGCGCAATGCCGGTCAGGTAACGCTGGCGGTAGGAAATCTGGCTGTCCGCGAGGTCGAGCAGCACCGACCAGTCATCGGGCGCGCCGCCGGGCAGCCCGAACAGGCGCACGGCGCGCGCGATCGCGAGACCCCGCTCGAGACGGCGGCCGAGATCGAGGAAGCGCCAGGCGTCGGTGCGGACCATGTGCTCGGCCGCGAGCCCGGCGATCGCGGCATAGCGGCGCTGCAGCGTACCGGTGCGGTCCAGCATGCCGCGCTGGGTGGGGAACGGCGCCTCCAGCAGGCGGATCATGTCGGCGGACAGCCGGTCGCGCATGCCATCGCCGAGGCGACGTGCCTGGGCGTTGATGCCGGCGACGGAGCTGTCGCCCGTCGCCTCGATCGCGGTGCGGGCGAGTGCCGTCAGGTGCTGGCGCGCGACGCTGGGCGGCGGCGGCGCGGCGCCCATGCCGACGATCAGCCCGACCAGCCGCCCGACCGTCTCGGGCGCGAGCACGGCGCCGCCGGCCGCGTCGATGGAATCGCCGAGCAGCAGCCGGATCGCGCCCAGCAGCGTCTCGCCCCGCTCCAGATAGCGGCCCAGCCAGAAGATGTCGTCCGCGACCCGGCTCGGCAGCGTGCCGGGATTGCGGCGGACCGCCAGCGTATCGGCCGCGGGCAGGAGCGAGACGGGCGCGACCGGCTCCGGCCCGAACACCGCGACATCGGCGGACCAGCTCCCCTCGCCGATCACCGCCGTGGGCGCGTCCGCCTCCTCGCCGATCCGCGCGAAGCCGCCGGGCAGCACCGTCCAGCCGCCATCGGCCCCGCGCGCCGCGAAGACGCGCAGCGTGAACGGGCGCGGCGCCAGCGCGGCGCCGATCACGACCGGCATCGTGGCACGCCGGACCGGCTCCTGCCCGACATAATCCTGCGGTCGTCGCGCGAGATCGGCGAGCAGCGCCGCGCGCGCCGCGCCGTCCAGCGCGGCGCCTGCGACCGGCTCGCCGCCGGGCAGGCCGAGCGGCGGATCGGCGAAGGCTGGGGCGATGACGAGGCGGTCCAGGTCGCGCTCGACCTGCGCGCGCTCGCGCTCCTGCCCGCACCACCAGGTCGCCACCTGTGGCAGCCGCAACGGCGCGCCGGTCAGCGGCTCGGCGAGCGCGGGCAGGAACGCCGCGAACGCGCGCGCCTCCAGCATGCCCGCGCCCGGCGCGTTGGAGAGGACGAGATGGCCCGCCGCCCAGGCGTCCATCAGCCCCGGCACGCCGATCTGCGAGCGGGTGTCGAAGGTGAGCGGATCCAGCAGTCGCGGATCGACCCGTCGCCACAGGGCGTCGATCCGCTTCAGCCCGGCGACGGTGCGGACGTAGAGCTTGCCGTCCAGCGCGGCGAGGTCCGCGCCTTCGACCAGCAGGAAGCCGAGATAGCGCGCCAGATGCGCCTGCTCGGCATAGCTCGGGCTGTAGCGGCCGGGCGTCAGCAGCCCGATGCGCGGGTCGGCGCGGCGACACATGGCCGCGAGGCCGGCGCGCAGCGCGGCGAAGAACGGCGCATGACGCTGGACGTTCAGCCGCTCGCCCAGCCCGCCCAGCGTGCGGCTGACCGCCAGCCGGTTCTCGAGCGCATAGCCCACGCCCGCCGGCGCGCGCAGATGATCGGCGAGCACGCGCCAGCGGCCATCCGGGCCGCGCGCCAGATCGACGGCGACGCAATGGAGATGGCGCCCGCCGGGCGGTGGCAGGCCGACCAGCTGGCGCAGGTAGAGCGGGCTGCCGGCGGGCACCGCGGCGGGCAGCCGGCCGTCGGCGACGAGGCGCTGCAGGCCGTAGAGGTCGGCGAGCACCGCCTCCAGCAGCTCCGCACGCTGCACGACGCCGGCGGCGATGCCGTCCCACTCGGCCGCGGGGATCAGCAGCGGCACGGGTGAGACCGGCCAGGGGCGCTCCTCCGCCTCGCCGACGGTGCGGAAGCCGATGCCGATATCGGCGGCATGACGGCGGACGCGCTCGCGGGCATGATCGAGGTCGTCGGAGGCGACGGCGGCCAGCTCGGCCAGCATCGTCGCCCAGGCCGGATCGGGCGCCGCCGCCAGCACGTCCTCCGCCGGCGCGCGCGCGCGATACTCGGCGAGCCACCGGGCAGCGTGGCTCTGCGCATCGAACAGCGGGGCGGGCTGGGTCGCCATGACCAGGCGATCGTCTTCCATCCGATGCTGCGATGCAATGACTTAGAGGTAGCAGGTAACCGGTAGCCGCGAAGTTGATCCAGGGAGCCGCGCTGTGCCTGACCCCTGACGGCTCCTCCCTGCTACCTGCCACTACCCTTCAAAAATCCGGCAATTCCTGGTCCGCCACGCCCCAGCCCTGCAACGCGCGGCTGTTCGCGCGCGCCAGCAGCGCCGCGCCGTCGCGCACGCCCCAGCGATGGGCGGAGTCGAGGTCGCGCAGCTCCGTCCAGCTGACCGGCGCCGCGACGGGCGCGCCGGCGCGGGCGCGCGCGGCATAGGGCATGATCGCGGTCGCGCCGCGGCCGTTGCGCAGATAGTCGATGAAGATGCGCCCCGTCCGCTTGGCCTTGGTCATCACCGCGACGAAGCGGTCCGGCTCGGCGGACGCCAGTGCGCGGGCGAAGCGCTCGGCGAAGTCGCGCACCGCCGGCCACTCCGCGCGCGGCTTCAGCGGCACGACGACATGCACCCCCTTGCCGCCCGACAGCAGCGGGAAGCTGGTGAGCCCCAGCTCGGCGAGCTGGTTCTTCAGGTGCTCGGCGGCGCGCTTGGTGGCAGCGAAGTCGAGGCTTTCGTCCGGGTCGAGATCGAACACCAGCCGGTCCGGCTTTTCCAGCGCGGCGACGGTCGATCCCCAGCCGTGGAACTCGATCGTGCCCATCTGCACGCAGGCGACGAGGCCATCGGCGGCATCGACCCAGAGATAATCCTCGGTCGAGCCGTCCTTTTCCCGGACCGCCACCTGATGAACCTGGTCGCCGAACGCGCCGGCGTCATGCTTCTGGAAGAAGCAATGCTTGCCGCGGCCCTGCGGACAGCGGACGAGACTGACCGGCCGGCCGCCGACCCAGGGCAGCATCGCCGGCGCGATCAGGGCGTAATAATCGGCCAGATCGCCCTTGGTCACGTCCGAGTCCGGAAAGATCAGCCGGTCGCGGCTGCTCACCTTGACGCTGGTCGTGACGGCCGGCGGCGGCGGCGCCGGGATTTCGGCGACCACCTCGGCAGCCGGCTTGTCGCCGCGCAGGCCGAAAAAGCTGGAGTGACGCAGCACGCCGTCTGGGGTCACCTCGGCAAAGGCGATCTCGGCGACCAGTTCGGGCTCCACCCAGTGCGCGTTGCGGACCGCCGCGCGCGGCGCTTCGACGGTGGGCGTCGGGCGCGCCAGCTTCGCCATGCGCGCGGAGAGGTCGGCCATCATGTCCTGGTCGAAGCCGGTCCCGACCTTGCCGGCATAGCGCAGCCTGCCGTCCTCGTGCAGGCCGAGCAGCAGCGAGCGGAAGCCGCGGCTCTTGTCCGACGCGGTCCAGCCGACGATCACGAACTCCTGCCGCTGCGTGCATTTGGCCTTGAGCCAGGCCCTGGAGCGGGTGCCGCGATAAGGCGCGTCGGCGAGCTTGGAAACAACCCCCTCCAGCCCCTCCGCGCACATCCGCGCGAACAGCGCCTCCCCGGCGCCGAGCACATGTTCGGCGAACTGGAGCCGCTCGTCGTCCTTGCCGACGATCCCGCGCAGCCGCTCCTTGCGCTGGACATTAGGCAGCCCCGTCAGGTCCTCGCCGTCGAGCTGGAGCAGATCGAACGCGAAGCAGGTCATCGCGCCGCCGGTCGAGATCGCGTCCTTCAATGTCGAAAAGTCGGGGCGGCCGTCCTTGAACGCGACGATCTCGCCGTCGATCAGCGCCGAGCCGACGGGCAGCGCGGCGGCGGCTTCGGCGATCCCGGCGAACTTGTCCGTCCAGTCGAGGCCGGAGCGCGTGTAGACCTTCGCTCGTCCCCCGCCGACGGCGATCAGCGCGCGGTAGCCGTCATATTTGATCTCGTGCAGCCAGGCCGAGCCGGCCGGCACACTGTCCACGAGGGTGCAGAGCTGCGGTTCCTGAAAGGCCGGCAGCTTCGCTCCTTCCCGGGACCGGGAGGAGGACCGCCGCGCCCCCTGGCGCGGTGGTGGAGGGGGCTCCGTGCTATCGGCGCCCCCTGGTGCCGAGCCCCCGCCACCACGCGGCTTGCGCCGCGTGGTCTCCCTCCCCGTCCCGGGGAGGAGTTTGGGAGCAGCACCGGTCTCGATCTCCACCATCGTCCGGCCGGTGGCGACGCTGGTCAGCGCCTCTTCGGTCAGCGCATCCGTCCCTCCGGCATGGCCGTCGTCGATCTTGCGCAGCAGCCAGTTCTCCGCCTTCTCTTTCCCGCGCGGCTTGAGGCGGATCATCAGCCACTCGCCACGCATCCGCTCGCCTTGAAGCGTAAAGTGGAGGTGCCCTTCCGCGAGCGTCTTGCGCGGGTCCTTGCCCGGCACCGGCGTCCACGTGCCGCGATCCCACAGCATCACCGTGCCACCGCCATATTCGCCCTTGGGGATCGTCCCCTCGAACGTCGCGTAGGAGATGGGGTGATCCTCGGTGCGCACCGCGAGCCGCTTGGCGTCGGGGTCCAGGCTGGGGCCGCGCGTCACCGCCCAGCTCTTGAGCACCCCGTCCAGCTCCAGCCGGAAATCCCAATGCAGCCGCGACGCGTCGTGCTTCTGGACCATGAAGCTGTCGCCGTCGCCCGGCCTGAACTCGCCCGCGGGCTCGGCGGTCTTCGCGAAGTCCCGCTTGGCGTTGTAGCGCGCGAGGGGATCGGCAGCGGCCATCACGCCCGCTTGCGGGCGGGGGGTTTCTTCGCCGGAGCGGCAGCTTCCGCCTTGGACGGCGCGGCGGCCGCCGGCTTCTTGGCGGCCGACTTGCGCGCGGCGGGCTTCTTGGCCGGCGCGGGTGCGGCGTCGTCGTTCGCCGCGCCGCCGCGGCCCTCCATCGATTTCTTGAGCGCCGCCATCAGGTCGACGACGTTGCTGCCGGAGCGGCCGCCGCCGGCATCCTTGTCCTCGATGATCTTCTTGCCGTGCGCCTGGCGCTTGCGTTCGACCAGGTCGCGCAGCGCGTCGACATAGCGGTCGTGATATTCCTTGGGATCGAAGGCGGCGGTCTTGCGGTCGATCAGCGCCCCGGCGAGATCGAGCAGCTCGGGGTCGGGCGTGTCGTCCGGGATCTCGCGGAAATAATTCTGCGCCTTGTTGACCTCGTCGGCGTAGCGCAGCGTCTCCAGCACCATGCCGCGCCCGCACGGCTTCAGGCTGACCACATATTCACGGCCGCGCAGCGCCAGCTGGCCCAGCCCGACCTTCTTCGCCCGGCGCAGCGCCTCGCGCAGCACGATGAAGGCCTCCTCGGCGAGATCGTCGGCGGGGACGACGAAGTAAGGCTTCTCGTAATAGAGCACGTCGATCTCGGACGCATCGACGAACTGCGTCAGCTCCAGCGTCTTCTTCGATTCGAGCTTCACCGCGTCGATCTCGTCCTGCTCCAGCAGCACGAACTCGCCCTTGGCGACCTCATAGCCCTTCATGATCTCGGCGGCGTCGACCGGGCCGACGCCGGTCACCACCTTCTCGTAGTGGATCGGCTTGCCGGTCGGCTCGTGGATCTGCTTGAAACTGATCTGCGCGCCCGATTTCGTCGCCGAGTAGATTTCGACCGGAATCGAGACCAGCGCCAGCCGGATCTGCCCTTGCCAATATGCGCGCGCCGCCATCCGAACCGCCTCAACCGTTGCGAAGGCGATTCAATCGTCGGGCGCGGGAGTCGTTCCCCGGACCGCCCGAGACTCAGCTCGCCTTCTTGGCGCTCTTGTTGCACTTGGCCAGATCGTCGGCGCCGAGCGGACCTTTCTCGCCCTCGTAGGACGTTACCGCGCCAGCCGCCTTGGCGATCTCGCGGCAGCCCCGGGCGTCACCGAAGCGGCCGTTGATCGCGGGGCCGGTGCAGGACGCGCCCGTGCAGGTCCAGGTGGTCGCGATCGCCTTCACCGTGTTGTTGGCGGCCGGCGCGGCCAGCGTGACACGGATCGGCGCGCCCGTCTGCGCCAGAGCGGGGACGGCGAGGACGGTGGCGGCGGCGAGCGCCAGGACAAGTTTCGTCATGCTGTGCTTTCCTCTGCTAGGAAGGTCGGGTGCAGCGCTGCGGCAGGTCGTGGGACCTTGAACGCCATCATTGCTCATTGTGCAGTGCGGTAGTATGACACTGGTCATATAACAAGAGGAAAGTTTCAAGAGAGGACGTATGCGCTATTGTTCGGAGCACAAGGCGCAGACCCGCGAGCGGGTATTGGCGGCGGCGGCGGCCGCGATCCGCGCCGATGGGCCGGAACGGGTGAGCGTCGCGGCGCTGATGGCCTGCGCGGGGCTGACGCATGGCGGCTTCTATGCGCACTGGCCGTCCAAGGACGCGTTCCTCGCCGACGCGATCGACCGGATGTTCGCGGATGGCGCCGCAACGTATCTCGCCGATCCCGACGCGGACCCGCGCGAGGTCTTGGCGCGCTACGTCGACGACTACCTGTCGATGACGCATCGCGACGGGCGCGCGCGCGGCTGTCCCGCCCCGACCCTCGCCGGCGAGCAGCACCGCCTGCCCGAACAGGCGCGCGAGCGCTTCGCCGCCGCGATCGTCCGCATGATCGGGCGCGTCGGCGGACTGCTGGAGCGTGGCGGGATCGACGAACCGCAGGCCCGCGCCGCGTCGGCGGTGGCGGAGATGGTCGGCGCGGTCGCGCTCGCCCGCGTGATGGCTGCCGAACCCGCCGAGGCGCTGCTGGCGGCGGCGCGGCGCTCGGTGCGGGCGAAGCTCGATCTGCCGGCGTCCGCCGCCGCATGACGGGAACAATGCCGGCGAGACCGTCGCCCCGCCACGCCGTTTATGTCCAATCCCGCCCGCGTGCAGCGTGATAAACCTGGATCAATGGCTCCGGTCTCAGCGCCCGGCGAGCCGCGGCACCGACCGCCTGGTCGGCGCCGTGTCCTTTCGGGGCCAGGGAGGGATTATGGCTGTTGCACCACTGCCGCGCCCGCACGGGGGCGTTCGCGGCGCCGATCTGTCGCGCAGCTCGGTCCTGTTCGGCGGCCCGTTCGGCAGGATCTTCCGCGCCTTGCCGCCGGCGGACTATGGCGCCGACGAGGCTGCGAATCTGGCGGCGTTGAAGAAGCTCGCCGCGGCGATGCTGGCGGCTCCCGACCCGATCAGGAACGGCCCGGACGCCGAGGAGAGCGGCATCCCCGCCGCCTTCACCTATTTCGGCCAGTTCGTCGACCACGACCTCACCTTCGATCCGGCGAGCAGCCTGCAGAAGCAGAACGACCCCGACGCGCTGGTCGATTACCGCACCCCGCGCTTCGACCTGGACAATGTCTACGGCCGCGGCCCCGACGACCAGCCTTATCTCTACAGCGACGGGCTGCACTTCAACCTGGGTCGCGCGCTGACCGGCGCGGCGCACAATCCCCATGCGCACGATCTGCCGCGCAGCAGTCCCGCGCCGACGGCGGCCGGCGCGCATCCCGCCAGGCGGGCGATCATCGGCGATCCGCGCAACGACGAGAACGTCATCGTCTCCCAGCTCCAGGGGCTGTTCCTGCGCTTTCATAACCACCTGGCCGACAAGCACGGCGACTTCGCGGCGGCGCAGCGGGCGGTGCGCTGGCACTATCAATGGGTCGTCCTCAACGACTTCCTGCCGACGATCGTCGCGGACACCGTGCTCCAGGAGGTCCTGCCGCATGTGGCGGCGGGCTCGGACCTCGTCACCGACCCGCCGAAGCTGCGCTTCTACAAACCAAGGAACGAGGCGTTCATGCCGCTGGAGTTCTCCGCGGCGGCCTATCGCTTCGGGCACTCGATGGTGCGGCCCGAATACCAGCTCAATCCGACGCTGAAACACCCGCACGTCATCTTCGCGGGCGATTCGACCCACCCGAACCTCAAGGGCTTCCGGCAGCTTCCGGCGGACTGGGCGATCGACTGGCGCTTCTTCATCGATCTGGAGCAGCTCGACTGGGGCACCGAGGACCCCGAAGTCCACGATCCGCGGAACAACAACCGGGTGCAACTGGCGTACAAGATCGACACCTCGCTGGTGAACCCGCTCGGCCACCTGCCCTCGACGATCGGCGCGGACCCGGACGCGCTGGCGCTGCGCAATCTGGAGCGCGGCTGGCGAATGCGGCTACCCAGCGGCCAGGCCGTGGCGCGCGCGATGGGCGAAGTTCCGCTGCTCGATCTGGCGATCAATATCGGCAAGTTTACCGGCAGTGACCCGCTGACGCCGATCACGGAGATCGACCCCGTGTTCGCCGACAATTGTCCGCTATGGACCTATGTGCTCGCAGAAGCGGTCAAGAAGCCGGTCCCGATCATGACGAGCCAGGGCACCAAGACGTGCGAGGCGCGCCTGCTCGGGCCCGTCGGCGGCCGCATCGTCGCCGAGACCATGGTCGGCCTGATGCTGGCCGATTCCAGTTCGTACGTGGCGCAACACCCGCGCTGGACGCCCGACGCCGAGCTGATGGAGAACGGCAGGTTCGGCCTGCGCGAGCTGATCAAGGCCGCGCTGGCGACCTGACGCACGCGACGGGCGGGAAGTGGGTTCAGCAAATCGGGGCATGGTGCTATCGCCGCGGCGATGGACGATCCCCTCGCCCTCTTCGACGCCTGGTTCGCGGAAGCCAAGGCGAGCGAGCCGAACGATCCCAACGCGATGGCGCTGGCGACGGCGGACGCGCGTGGACAGCCGTCGGCGCGCATGGTGCTGCTGAAGGGGCACGGGCCGGACGGCTTCGTGTTCTACACCAATCGGGAGGGCCGCAAGGCAGCGGACCTCGCCGCCAACCCGCAGGCGGCGCTGCTCTTTCACTGGAAGTCGCTCCGGCGGCAGGTGCGGCTGGAGGGGCCGGTGAGCCTGGCGAGCGACGCCGAGTCCGACGCCTATTTCGCGTCGCGCAGCCGCGACTCGCAGTTGGGGGCTTGGGCCTCCGATCAGTCGCGCCCGCTCGAGTCCCGCGCCACGTTCGAAGCGCGGTTCGGCGAGATGCAGGCGCGGTTCGAGGGACAGGACCTGCCGCGGCCGCCCTTCTGGGGAGGCTATCGCGTCGCGCCGGCCGTGATCGAGTTCTGGCAGGATCGTGCGCACCGCCTCCACGAACGCCGCGTCTTCACCCGCGCCGGGGACGGGTGGACGGAAGGGATGCTCTACCCATGACGGCAAGAACATGACGAGCGACGAACGCCGCCGCGTGATCCCGCTCGCGATCCGCGCCGCGCTGGCCAGCGTCGCAATGGCGACGGGGCTGCTCGCGCTCAAGGGCTATGCCGCCTGGGCGACCGGCTCGGTGTCGATGCTCGGCAGCCTCGCCGACACCGCGCTGGACCTGCTCGCCAGCCTCGTCACCCTCTACGGCGTCAAGCTCGCCGCCGAGCCCGCCGATCACGACCACCGCTTCGGCCACGGCAAGGCGGAGGCGCTGGCGGCGCTGTTCCAGATCATGCTCATCACCGCCTCGGCGGTCGGCATCGCCTGGCGCGCGGTGCTGGCGCTGGGCGGCAGCGCCCCGACCCGCGAGGCCGGGCTCGGCATCGCCGTGTCGCTCGCCGCCATCGCCGCGACGCTGGTGCTGCTCGCCTATCAGCGCCGCGTGATCCGGCAGACCGGCTCGGTCGCGATCCTCGCCGACAACATCCACTACCAGTCCGACGTGGTGCTGAGCGCCGCGGTGATCGTGGCGCTGGTGCTCGATCAGCAGCTCGGCTGGCGCAGCGCCGATCCGCTGCTCGGCATCGCCATCGCGCTGTGGCTCGCCTGGGGGGCGATCCGCGCCTCTTCCAACGCCGTCGACCAGCTGATGGACAAGGAATGGCCCGAGCAGCAGCGCGCGGCGTTCCTGGAGGTGGCGGCGCGCCAGCCGGGGCTGCGCGGCATCCACGATTTCCGCACCCGGCGCTCGGGCGCGCACGACTTCGCGCAGTTCCACATGGAGGTGGACCGCGCGCTGACGGTGGGCGACGCGCACGATCTGGTCGAGAGCATGGAGGGGGCGCTGCGCCGCGCCTTCCCCAAGGTGGAGGTGCTGATCCATCTCGATCCCGAGGGCCATGTCGACACCGACAACCCGCTGGTCGAGGCGGACGTGACGCCGCACTGGTTCGGGAAGCGGTTTTGAGGATCCCGTTCGCGCAGATCGACGCCTTCGCCGACGCCCCGTTCGGCGGGAATCCGGCCGCGGTGATGCCGCTGACCGCATGGCTCGACGACACGACGCTGCAGGCGATCGCGGCCGAGAACAACCTGAGCGAGACCGCCTTCCTCATCCCCGACGCGCGCGGCCCGGATCAGGGTGGGGCGGATTACGAGCTGCGCTGGTTCACGCCAGCGACCGAGGTGGCGCTGTGCGGCCATGCGACGCTGGCGAGCGGGCATTTCGTGCTGTCCTCCGCGGACGATCGCACGGCCGTCACCTTCCGCACCCGCCAGGCGGGCGTGCTGGCGGTCGCGCGCGCGGACGCCGGCTACCAGCTGGAGCTGCCGGCCTGGGCGCCCGCGCCGAAGCCGTTGCCTGCGATCGTCGCGGGCCTGGGGCTCGAAGGGCGAACGGTCGAGACGCTGTGGCACCCCAGGCACTACGGCCTGATCGTCGTCGAGGACGAGGCGACGGTGCTCGGCCTCGCGCCCGACTTCCGCGCGCTCGCGGCCGAGGGCGACGTGCTGACGATCGTCACCGCGCCGGGATCGCAGACCGACATCGTCAGCCGCGTCTTCGCCTGCGGGGCGGGCATCGACGAGGACCCGGTGACGGGCTCGGCGCACGCGGTGAGCGCCCCCTACTGGGCCAGGCGCCTCGGCCGCGACCGTTTCACCGCCTTCCAGGCCAGCGCCCGCGGCGGCCGGCTGACCTGCGAGGTACGGGGTGATCGCGTCGTGCTCGGCGGCGCCTGCGTCACGGTGATCGAGGGGACGTTCCTGCTGCCCTAGGCGCAGCGCGGCAGGCGGCCACGCCCGCCCGACTCGCGCCAGCCCGGCCGGCGAGCCCTCAGGCTCGACCGACGACGCGGCTTCGCTGCGGCGGCAGCCCTGCCTGTCCGGATCACCGCCCTGTCTCCGCCGCGATGATCCGCCCGATCGCGGCATGATTGCCCGGGATGTCGCCCTCCGGCGTGTTCCCCAGCCGCACCACCACCAGCTTCGCCTCCGGCACGACGACCACATGCTGCCCGAGATGCCCCTCCGCCGAATAGGTGCTTCCCGGCGCGCCGGGGTACATCACCGGCTGTCCCGGCGCGGCGGGGCGGTTGAGCCAGGTCTGCGCGCCGTAATTGCCCGCGGTCGACGCCGGCCGGCGCATCGTGTCGAGCCAGGCGGGCGCGATCACCTGCCGCCCGTCAGGTCCCCTGCCGTCGATCAGCAGCCGCCCGAACCGCCCCCAATCGTCCAGCGTCATGTAAATGAGCGACCCGCCGACCTGCGTCCCCGCGCCGTCGAAATCCATCACGGCGCTGCCGATCCCCGCCGGCCCGAACAGCCGCGCCTGCGCGAACGCCTGGTAGGCCTTGGCGCGGACCCGCGGATCATGGCTCGGCGTCAGCGTGCGGGTGACGATCTCGGCCAGGATGTCGGCGGTGAGCGTCGAATACTCCCATCGCGTGCCGGGCTGTGCCGTCAGCGGCTGCGCGATCGCGGCGGCGGCCATGCCGTCCGTCCCCCAGACGAACTCTACCTGATTGGTGTCGGACCGCTCGATCGGATCGCCGACCTCGGTATGCCGCAGCCCGGAGGACATGGTGAGCAGTTGCCCGAGCGTGATCCGCCCGCGCGGGTCGTCCGCCCGGCGATGCCATTCGGCGATCGGCGCGGGCGCATCCAGCTGCAGCCGCCCGTCGGTGACGAGCGCGCCGACCAGGATGCCGGTGACGGTCTTCGCCATCGACCAGCTGATGAAGCGGTTCGCGTCGCCATAGCCCGGCGCATAGCGTTTCTCGATCACCCGCCCGTCGCGGATCAGCAGTGCCGCGCGCGTCTCGCCGAGCCCGGGCGCGAACAGCGGCGCGAGCGGATCGGCCGGCGGCGCGCTGGACCCGGCGGACGCGGCGGCGGCAAGGACGAGCAAC
Source organism: uncultured Sphingomonas sp. (assembly GCF_964250165.1). Classification (GTDB taxonomy): domain Bacteria; phylum Pseudomonadota; class Alphaproteobacteria; order Sphingomonadales; family Sphingomonadaceae; genus Sphingomonas. The sequence continues at coordinate 44,316 of NZ_CAXUEK010000021.1, forward strand.
AGGCTTGGCAGGCGCATGGTGAGGAGCTTAGGCTCGCCCGCGATGAGGGCAAGACGGATCGGGCTGGTGGTGCTGGCGCTGCTCGCGGCGGTGCTGGCCGGCGGCTGGCGCTACGTGCAGGGCAAGCGGCCGCAACTGGAGCTCGGCGTCGGCTATGCCGCGCGCGTGGCGTGCGGCTGCCGCTACATGGGCAACCGGCCGCTGACGAGCTGCTACAAGGATTTCGAGCCGGGCATGGCGCCGATCCGGCTGAAGGAGGATGCGGGCGCGAAGGCGATCACCGCCTATGTCCCGCTGATCGCGCACCGCACCGTCCGCTTCGACCCGGTGCTCGGCTGCCAGCCGGAGCCGTTTCGGGGTCGCAGGCTGCCATTGCGCTGAGCCAAGATGAACACCCGAACGTCTGCTTGTGGGTGGAAAAAGCGGAACGGCTGCTACCGAGATCGACGGCCGTAGAACATGACGGCGCAGAACATCACCGCCCCGCAGATTAGCGCGTTAAACAGGCTGCCAAATAATACGGACAGGCCGACCTGCCCGTCCCCGCGTGCATCGGTGTGCATATACCACTGGGTGAGTGCCGCCTTAGACAAGAAGAAAGCAAGGGGGAGCGTGGCGGCCGCGAGCAAAGCGGCGAGAGCAAATCGCTTCCATGTCATCAGGGGACATTGCTCGCATTAGCGGGTTTTCGCAACTTGGCGGCTGCGCCCTAACCGCTTTCGGCGGCGGCGAGGTCGCACGCGAACGGCCCGACGTTGTGGTTATCGGACCTTCGCCTTCATCATGCGGGCAAGCGTATGGTTTGACCAATACGCGTTTCTGCCCGCATGCGCCTTCAGGCCACTTGCTATGTGACCAGCTTCAGCCGCTTCCTTGATCTCTCCAATCTCAAAGCCGTCATGATAGCTCTCTGGGCCAAGAGTCCCCGTCGGGAATTGCAACGAGGTAAGCTGCACACCCGAACCGAATGTGGCGGCTCGGCTGTGTCCGGATTATTAAGCCCGCTCGCTCGCAGGTTCGCTTCCGCAACCACAAGCTGTCTTTCCGTCCGCGAAGGCCAAACTACTGTCGCCGTTCCTGCATCGTGCGACCCTACCGATTGGAGCCGATGTCCGCTATTGGGCGATTGTGTTGAAGAAGTGGGGGTTGGGCGGTGGCGTGACGTTGGTCTGAGGCGGCCGAGCGGCGCGGATCCGGCTCAGGCGGGTAGCGGCTGTGCCGGCATCGGGATCAGCTTGGCGACCTTGCGCAGGTTCTGGGCAGTGGCGGCGATGAGCCCCAGCTTGCGGCACACGAGCACGAAGCGCCGACACGCCGCCTG
>NZ_CAXUEK010000022.1:0-42845 GCF_964250165.1 uncultured Sphingomonas sp.
GCCACGTCATAGCCGAAATCGGCCATCGGCGACGGGAAGATCGGCGACAGCCACAGCGCATCCACCCCGAGCCGGACGAGATGATCCAGTCGGCGCTCGATGCCGGGCAGGTCCCCCACCCCGTCGCCGTCGGTATCCTGGAACGAGCGCGGATAGACCTGGTAGACGACGCCCCGCTCCCACCATGGCCGCGGCGCGCCGCCGGTCACAGCCGGGCCAGGCTCTGCGCGAGATCGGCCAGGCGGAACGGCTTCGACAGGCGCGGCAGGTCGGGCGGGATCTGATCGAGCCCCGCATAGCCGGAGATGACGAGGATCTTGAGGTCCGGCCGCCTGGCGCGCGCCGCGACCGCGAGATCGGCGCCGGTCATGCCGGGCATCAGATGATCGGTGACCAGCACGTCCGGGCGTGCCGCCAGTTTCCCCAGTGCCTCAGCCCCCGAGCCCGCGGTCGCCACCGTGAAGCCGAGGCTCTCCAGCATGTCCGCGGTCGCGGCGCGCACGTCGGGCTCGTCGTCGACCAGGAGCACGCGCCCCGCCTGGTCGGCAGGAGCGGCGATCTCGGGGACGCTTGGCGCCGCGGGCGCGTCGGCGACCGGCAGCAGCAGCGCGACGCGCGTGCCCTGGCCGGGCCGGCTGTCCAGCCGCATCGCGCCGCCCAGCTGCGACGCCAGGCCATGCACCATCGACAGCCCGAGCCCCGTGCCCTTCCCCACGCCCTTGGTCGAGAAGAAGGGCTCGGCCGCGCGCGCCATCGTCTCGGCGTCCATGCCGTGCCCGCTGTCCGCGACGCTCAGTGCGACATAGCCGCCCGGCGGCAGATCGGGCGGGTTGGCGACAGGGAACGCGGCGAGCGTCAGCGTGCCGCCCTCGGGCATGGCGTCGCGCGCATTCACCGCGAGATTGAGGAGCGCCAGCTCCAGCTGATTTGCGTCCGCCATGGCCGGCGACATATCGGCCGCGACGTTCACCACCACCCGCACCTGCGGCCCCACCGTGCTCGCGATCAACGGGTGTAAGCCATCGAACAGCGCCCCGATGGCCACCGCCCCGGGCTGGAGCGGCTGGCGGCGGGCGAAGGCGAGCAGGCGCTGCACCAGGAGGCGTGCGCGTTCCGCCGATTCGAGCGCGCCGCGCACGAGTCGCTGCTGCCGTTCGGATGAGCCATCCTGCCGCTGGAGCAGATCCAGATTACCAATGATCGGGGTCAACAGATTGTTGAAGTCGTGCGCGACTCCGCCCGTCAACTGGCCGAGCGACTCCATCTTCTGCGCCTGCCGGAGCGCCTCCTGCGCCTGCGCCAGCTCGTTGCGGCGCAGCGTCTCGGCGGTGACATCGCGCCCGATCACATAGGCTTCGCCTTCGCCCGGCGCCGCAGTCCAGGCGATACAGCGCCACTCGCCGTCCCTGGCGCGCAGCCGCGCGTGAAACTCGCCGATCGGATGGTAGGCGGCCGCGCGAACGGCGGCGCTGGTCGCCGCCCAATCGTCCGGGTGGATGAAGCCGGCAAGCGGCCGGCCGATCACCTCTTCGGGCGCGTAGCCGAGGCTGTGGATGGCGGGGTTCACTGACAGCACGCGGCGGTGGCGGCCGATCACGAGCAGCAGGTCGCGACTCATCCGCCACATGCGGTCGCGCTCGGCGGTGCGCTCGGCGACCTGCTGCTCCAGCGTGCGGTTGAGAGCGCCGAGCTGCTCCTGCGCCTCGCGGCGCTCCGTCACGTCACGCAGCGTGCCGATCGCACGCGTGGGCGCGCCGCCGGCGTCGCGCATGATCATGCCGTGCGAGGCGATCCAGCGCACTGCGCCGTCCGGCCGGACGATCCGGTATTCGCTGTGGAACTCCGTGCCGGACTCGGCGAGCCGCGCCGTCCCGTCCCGCACACGGGCACGATCGTCAGGATGGATCATCGCGTCGCGCTGCCGGGCAGATAGCGGTGTACCCGGCGGCACGCCCATGATGTCGGCCGTCCGGTCGGACCAGCTACCCTTGCCGTTGGTGAGGTCCAGCTCCCAGGTGCCGATTCGCGCGCCCTCGATCGCCAACCGGAGTTTCTGCTCGCTGTCGCGCAGCGCGGCCTCGCTCCGGCGCGCCGCCGCGTCGGCCGCATGCCGGTCGGTGATGTCGATCGCGACGACGAGCAGGCCGTAGGGCTGACCATCGGACCGACGCAGCACCGATACCGAATCGTGGACCCACATCGGCGCGCCGTCGGGTCCGAGATAGCGCTTGTCATGGGTGTAGCCGGTGTCGCTCGCCAGCGCCGCCTCGACCAACGTCCGATCGGCCGCGATGTCGTCGGGATGCGTGATATCCCACAGCGTGAGACGCATCAGCTCGTCGCGCGGGCGGCCCACGATCGCGCAGAACCGCTTGTTCACCCGCGTGATCCGCCCGGCCAGATCGACCTGCACCAGGCCTGCCGCCGTCTGGTCGAAGACGGCCGTGAGCTGCTGCTCGCGCTCACGCATCGCCAGCTCGGCCGACTTCGCCTCCGTCACGTCGTGCGCGACCGCGATGAAGCCGATGTGCCTCCCGGTGGCGTCGAAATGCGGCTGCGAGACCGAACGGAGCCAGCGCCATTCGCCGTCAGCTCGGCGATAGCGCCCTTCCATCTCGAACGCGGCCCGCGACGCCTCGCCCGCGAGCGAGTCCTGCAGCAGCCTCGCCGCATCATCGGGGTGGATCACGCTGTGCCAGTCGAACTCCAGCGCCGCCGCATATGGCACGCCCGCGAATGCGGCATAGGCGCGGTTCACATAGACGCGCCGACCATCAAGGCCCGCGACCCACATCGGCGCGGGCGCGGCGTCAGCGATGCTGGCGAACTCGTCGGGGAACGAAGCGGCCCGATCCGGCAAGCGTCTACTCCCTCACGCAACGACGCAAGCCCCAACCGCATTGGCAAAGGCCCGTGGCGCTGTCCAGCCTAGTGGGCGGGGCGCTCAGGCCGCCACGGCCGCGTCGAGCGCGAAGGCGGGTGCCTGGGCGGTGTCGCGGGTCGCCTGTACCAGCCACTGCCGGTCCTCTTCCAGACCCAGCGCGGTCAGCTGACCCAGCGCTGCGGCGCCGGTGTCGATGCCGATCCGCACGCCGCCGAGCGCCGGCACGCCAGGCTCAATGGTGTGGCCGTGGACGATGACCTTTTCCTGCCGGCGCCGGTTCGACAGGAAGGGTTCGCGGATCCAAAGCAGATCGGCCTCCACCTGCCGGTCCAGCGGCACGCCCGGGCGCACGCCCGCGTGCGTGAAGAAATAGTCTCCCGCCGTCCAGGCGGTCGGGAGCGCGTCCAGCCGATCGATGAGGGCCTCCGGCACAGCGTGACGGAGCTTCTGGCCGACAACGGCGAGGTCGTCGCCCTCCGCGATCGTCACACCGAAGCCCCCCAGGGTCTCACGGCCACCGAACTCGATCCAGAACGCCAGCGCCTCATCCTCACCACGCCAGGCATCGACCAGCGCCGCCTCGTGATTGCCCTTCAGGAGGATCACGCGATCGCCTGCCGCAGGCGCGAGCGCGACGATCAGCTCGGCGCCATGGGGGCCGCGATCAATGATGTCGCCGACGAACAGCAGAACCGTGTCCGCCGGCCCCCGCAGGCGCGCGTCGTCGGCCAGCCGCTGCAACAGGCTACTCAGCAGCGCCGCTTCGCCATGCACGTCGCCGATCGCATAGACGCGCATGCCGGGCGGCAGGCGGGCCGGCTCGGACCGGAGGCGCTTCAGGAAAGGCATGGCGGGGGAAACGACCGGACGATGGTTTCGACGCACTCGGAGCCGTCAGGCCGGAACCGGCTGCGCCAAGGCCGGCCGCACTTCCTCGCTCGCTTCCCGCGGCAATGCCTGGCGCCTGCGTCGCCGTTCCCGGTCCTCTCGCGCTCGCCGTTTCGACAAGGCGGAAATCAGCCCGAGCGTGATCGCGAAGAGGTATTGCGGCGTCCCGGTCACGAACACCCATTCGTAGAAGCAATGCAGCCCCACTACGACGAGCGCCACGCCCGCCCCGAGCGCCATCTCGCCATCGAAGTCCCGCGGCTTGGCCCAGGCGAGCCGAAAGGCGCTCCCGATCGCGGACAGGAGCAGGATCAGGAATGTGCCCAGACCGAGATAACCGGTTTCCGCCCCGATCAAGAGATAGGTGTTGTGCACATTGGCGCCGCGCGACGTGGACACCCACGATACACCCGCCCGGTCATAATAGCCGTCCGCATTCGCCCGGACCACGAATTGGTTTGCCCCGACCCCCATCGGATGATCGCTCCACATCGCGCGGGCGGCGCGCTCGAAGGCGGCGCGCTCGTCATCCGAGGTCAGGATAGGGCCGCCATTGAAGCGATGCTCGAGCGTCAGATATCCGACGGGCGCCGCGATGAGCATAGCCCCCAGTCCCACCGCCACGATGCGCATCTTGGCGGCGGTGGGCCGCCGCACCACAGAGAGCAAGAGGAGCATCAGCACGCCCGAGCCCGCCAGCGCCGTTGTTGCCCGCGACCCCGTGAGCGCGACCGCCACCAGCGCGCCGGCGATCCCGGCCTTGATTAAGGGTCGCCGGTCTCCCGCCAGGAGCGCCGCGAGCGACAGGAACAGCGCGAAGTGCATGCAGAGGCCCAGCAGGTTCTGGTGGACCATGGTGCCGGTCGCCTGACCGACTCCGTGCGCTCGCTGCACAAGGCTGTAGCAGCCTTCCACGCAGCTGGCCGCAGCCAGACCGCCAACCACGGCGCGCACGCCCTCCCGGCGCACGGCAAGCTTGGACACCGCCATGAATACCAGGATGCAACAGGCGAGCTGCCAGTCGAAGAAGACTGACGCCTCCGCCGGCCGCGCGAAGAGGAGGGAAGCGGCAGTTCCGCCCATGAACAGCAGATAGGCCCACAGGAGCGGCGTCTTGCCGGTCTTCTCCTGGTCCGTAAGAATGATCGCCAGCGCCAACGTGTCCAGCAACGTGACGATGACGCCCTTCACATAGCCCGGCCACATCGCCCAGGGGATGACGGCGACGCTGAGGTGGAACACCGACATGACGAACGGTAGCGCGCCGACGGCAAACCACCCGGCGCGCCGCTGGGCAGGCGTCCCGCGCATCCATTCATAGAAGAGCGGTATCGACACCAGCGCGACAACCAGCCCGATGTATCGCAGCACCCCGACACCTCCCGCCTCTCACCGGCGCTACATCATACGCGGCCGAGCGACCCGCTACGACCGAATTCTTGCGCTGCAATAAACGATCAACCCAGCGGCTTTACGATAATTTCATGCGGAGCGGGCAGAGACCCGCCCATGGACCCGACCCTCTCCCGCCGCGTCTTTGTACGCCGCAGTCTCGCCCTCGGCGGCAGCACGCTCGTTCTGAGCGGCTGCGGCTCCGCCGATGCCAAAGCCGGCGCAGCCGCCGTCATGAAAGCGCTGGTCGGGACCGAAAGCGTCACCGCGCTACCGGTCGCGACGCCGACGCCGACCCCGACGCCCACCTTCAAGTGGAAGCCGTTGCGGATCGGAGCCGGTGGCTGGCTGACCAGCATCGACATCGCGGCCGACGGTACCAAGGTCATCCGCACCGATACCTCGGGCGCCTATATCTGGTCGGACACGAACGCCGAATGGACGCAGCTGCTGACCACGGCGACGATGCCGGCCGGCGAATGGGGTCGTAACCTCGCGTTTCAGGGCGTGTACGAGATCTGCGTTGCGCATTCGAGCAGCAGCCGGATCTACGTCCTCGTCAACGCCGCCCTTTACCGCAGCGACAATCGCGGTGCCTCCTTTACCAAGACGAGCGTGACCGGACTGTATACGCCGCAGAACGACGATTTCCGTTATCTCGGCCGCAAGATGGCGGTCGATCCCAGGAACCCGAACATCGTCGTGTTTGGGTCGTGGGCCGACGGCGTCGTGATCACCACTGATGGCGGCGCGACCTCGCGCACCTGCGCCGACGTTCCCAAGCCTCAGACCGCCTCCGGCGCGCGGATCGCCTTCGATCCCTCGTCGGACCTGCGCGGCGGCGCGACGCAGCGGCTGTTCGTCTCGAGCCAGGGGAACGGAGTCTACGTCTCCAATGATGGCGGCGCCACGTTCATCCTGACGCCGGGCGGCCCGGTCAACGTGCAGCATATGGTGTGCGACCAGCAGGGCGTCCTTTGGGCGACCGACGGAGTCGGCCAGAACAACGTGCGCAAGTTCGCCAACGGCGTCTGGAGCGCGGTTTCGGCGCAGGGCACCTTCAAGACCATTGCGGTCGATCCCGCGAACGCCGCCCACATCGTGATCGGAAACTTCGGCGGCTCGATCGCGCAGAGCTTCGATCGCGGCGCGACCTGGACCAACGCGATCGCGGGCCAGCGCGTGGCGACGGACATTCCGTGGCTCGCCTGGACGAACGAGAACTTCATGTCGAGCGGGGAGATCGCGTTCGACCCCAGTGCCTCCAACAAGCTCTACTTCTCGGAGGGCATCGGCGTCTGGTGGACCAACCCGTCCCCGGGCGGGGCCAACTACTCGTGGACGTCGCAGTCGCGCGGTATCGAACAGCTGGTGACAACCGAGATCGTCGCGCCTTCCGGCGGAGCGCCGCTCTATCTCGCGTGGGATCGCCCGATCTTCAAGATCGACAACCCGGACGTCTATCCACAGACCCATGGTCCCGGCAACACGGACTCGATCGTGATGGGGTGGAGTGCGGATTACGCCCCGGACGATCCCAAGACGATCGTGGCGCTGATCAACTGGTGGAACGTCGACCGGTCCGGCATCTCGACGGACGGCGGGGCGACGTGGCGACAGTTCGGCTCAATTCCGGACGAAATCACGAACGGCAAGATCGGCGGCTCCATCGCCGCAGGCAGCCGTACCAATTTCATGATCCTGCCCAACAACAACGGCACGCCCTGGTTTACCAAGGACGCCGGTCAGACCTGGCGGCAGAGCCAGGTTCCCGGTGTCCCCCTCACCGGCGAGACCGGCTGGGGCTGGGCCTATTACTTCCGCCGCTTCGTCGTGGCAGCTGACCGCGTCGCCCCGAACACGTTTTACCTGTACAATTATGTCGGCACCGCCGCCGGCCTGTATCGGTCCACGGACGGGGGCGAGACGTTCACCCGGGTGTTCACCGGGACGCTCGGGACCTGGACGACCTTTCACGCCAAGCTCTACGCCGTTCCCGGCAAGCAGGGCCACCTGTTCTTCACGGCCGGGGAGCAGGGCGGCGCCACCCATCCCGGCTCGGTCGCATTCCAGCGTTCGGTCGATGGCGGTGCGACGTGGCAGGTGCTTCCCAACATCTGGGAGGTCAGCGCGTTCGGCTTCGGCAAAGCGGCGCCCGGCCAGACCTATCCGGCAATCTACATGGCCGGGTATATCAACAACACCTATTCGATCTGGCGCAGCGACGACAATGCGGCCACCTGGGTGGACCTAGGTGCAGTTCCCCTGAACAGCGGCGACAGTGTCGTCACCTTGGCCGGTGATATGAGCACCTACGGGAAGGTGTATATCGGGTTCAGCGGATCGGGAGCGGCTTACGGCCTGATCAGCTGAGGCTCGGCTGATCGCCTACCAGATGGCGGCGGCCCCCGACCGCTTCAGGACCTTGTTGGCGCGGTAGGAGGCGATGCCGTTGAACAACGTCGCCGCCGCTCCCAGCGGCGCCTTCCAGGCAATCCGCGCCAAGGACGCTCCACTGAGGTTCGGCAGCCGGGTCAGCAGGATCTCGCGGGAGATCACCCATGTCTTACCTCGCGTGCGCTCGCCGATCAGCTTGCTCACCCATTGCGGGTCGGTGCGGTTCCACTGATCGATCAGCGGGCCGACGGACGCGGTCGCGCCGAGCGACCAAAGATGCTCGAATATCCAGCAATTCACCGCCGTGCCGACGATGATGCGGCGCTCATGCTGAAACGTGCCGAGGAGGTCGGGAGCGTCGTAGTAATGCGTCGTCGCGTCCGCGACCGCGATGAGGTCCGGATCATCGGGACGCGAGAAGCCCCGGGTGCGGACCATGGCGTTGAGGAACCCGTCCTCCCCCGGCGTCTCGTTGGGCAGCCAGATTGTCCGCGCCACGTCGGCGTCGAGATAATAGAGCTGGCCGCAGATCGACCGGTCCGCCCGGCTCTCCTCCGAGACGAGCAGCGATACTCGATCCACGAGCGACTTGTGATCTTTCCGGACCAGCGACTTGGTCGGGCGGCTCGCGCAGGCCACCGCTGCCGGATCACGTTGCAGGACGGTCAGCATATCCGCGCACACGCGGTCGTGCGCCAGTTCGATGTCCGCATCCAGGAAGAGGAAGACGTCGGTCTCGGGCGGGGCGAGCTCGTGGACGAAACGGTTCCACGTCCGACTCTTCCCGCCTTCGGCCAGATCGATCGCCTCGGCCCGCGTCGCTACGCCGGCCAGGTGTGCGTCAATCGCCGCCCGTGCCACCGGCACCGTTCGGTCGGTGCAGCCATTCGCGACCACGAAGACCGTCACGGCATGCGGACCCGCGAACAGCGTCTGACGAGACAGGGACCCGATTGTCCGGGCGATCTCCGCTTCCTCGTTGCGCGCGATGATCGCGACCGTCACGTTGCGCAACTCGACGTGATCTGTTTCGGGCAACGTAATGCCTCCCTGACTGGTGACCGGCGGCGGAGCATGATAACCGGCCAGCCTCATGGCGCGCGGCCTACCGCAAAGCGCCGGTGCCTGCCCAGCGCCGCAAACGGGTTAACGGCACCTGCCCACGGGAGCCGGCAGAAACTCGGTCCCGACCGATCGATCACCGCAAGCGGTGGAACGTCATTAAGCAGACGTTCCTCGCCACGTGCTCGGTTTTTCTTCAGATGGCGCGCTTAGCCTGCCGGAAGGTGCTTGATCGCGTGCTTGTGCGTGGCGGCCAGGCACCCCGCTGATGATCTCGCGCACGATGGACGAGGGTCGAAAGCCCCACGGATAATCGCTATAATCGCCGTGACCGACAAGCCTGATAAGAGCAACCAACCGTCGCAGGAACCCTTGCTCAGTGTACACCAAACGACGACGTCGCAGGCGATCAGACAAACGCAGATACTTGATCATCAAGCTTTCGGCGTGCGCCTTTTTCAATCCGTCCAGTCTTGCCGCGAGCTCGTGAAGGATGTCAGCGCGGCGCTCCGCCGCATGAGCCCGTAGGCGATCGATCCGTGGATCATAGTCAATATTCTGTAGGAAACGTCGCCATAGATTGTGCGGCCGACGCGGTGACCCTCCGATCGTATTATTGCCGTGTTGTCTGTAGCGTATTAAGAGCTTGTCGACATAGGCCACCCGGCCTAACACTTGCGCCAGGAAGAAATACCATTGGTCGTGGTTAAGGCGTTCTTTCTCCATCCAGATATGATTAAGACTCGGTGGCCAAAGATCATCATAGACGCGCAAGCTTGCTCGGAAGGCTTGAGTCATGCCAGCAGAGGCATGCCAAGGATGAAGCGGCCACACCGCGTTCAATTTAGCCTCTTGTGCGTCGAAAAGATGGAATAGGGGGCGATCGTCCGCCGTGACTACCTGAGCATTGTGGTACGCCAGCAGAACGTCGGGATCCATAAACATCGGCCTCATGACGGCGATCTTTTCGTGCGCCCAGACATCGTCCTGATCGGAAGTAAAGATTAATTCTGACCGGCACAGCCGGATTGCGCGCGCGAAGTTTCGAACGAACCCTAGGCGCTCGGGATTGCTGTGGACGTAAATGGGAATCGGCGACCGTGCAGCATAGTCCGCCAGCAGGCCCGGCGTGGCGTCCGTTGACTGATCGTCGGTAATAACGATCTCGTCCGGCGGCTCCGACTGGCCTACGATGCTGTTGAGCTGCGCGGGCAGAAACGCCGCCCCGTTGTAAGTCGCGAGTGCGACCGAGATAGAAAGACGCGGCGGAATGGCTTTGGCGTCGCGCATTTACGGCGTATTGCGACAGAAGGGTCCTCAATGCAAGCGCCGGAACCACGACTACCGCCGGATGGCACGGTTTTCCGAAGTTAGGCAATCAGGATGATATCAACAAATATTCCTATTGTAGGACGATGCTATGATCGAGACACGGTTTCCCAGAACAGTTGTTCAGACCTATCCCAGTAACATTTTGCCACCAGCGTTAGCAGAAAACCGACAACGCATGGTTGAAGCGAATCCGGCCTGGACGTTCCTTTTGTATGATGACGCGGCAATCATCGGTTATATTCGTGATCGCTTCGACCAGGACGTTTTGAAGGCCTACCTGTCCATAGACCCTTCTTACGGTGCGGCGCGAGCTGATCTATTTCGATATCTGCGGATATTTGCGGAGGGTGGTGTTTATTTGGACGTGAAAAGCACACTTATGCGACCGCTTGATACGATCATTACTCCGCAAGAAGAATATTTGCTATGTCAATGGGCGAATGGTGATGACGAACCGCGTCGAGGCTTTGGCTTACATAAGGAACTGCGCAGCATACCAGGTGGCGAGTTTCAGCAATGGCATATAATGGCAAGGGCAGGTCATCCTTTTCTTGAGGCGGTCGTGAAGTGCGTTTTGCACAACATTCGCACTTATACGCCATGGCGCTTTGGTGTCGGCGGATTAGGCGTTTGGCGAACGACAGGGCCAATCGCCTACACGCGCGCTATTGCTCCCCTACTGAGCCAGCATCCTTACCGGCTGGTGAGAGATGAAACCAAAATCGGACTCCAATACAGCATAGAAACTGGATATGTACACGGCCTGCACTTTCGCCAGCGCTATACTGCACTAGGCTCTCCAATAATCCAAGGCGGTCGGGTTCGTTCAATTACGGATGTAGTTTACACGACGATGCGAAACATCAAACATCAATTAGCTGACGGTAATCGTCGTTACGGAGTTTGAGTCACAGCGTAGAACCGGTCATCAGCTATCGATATTCGATGAGGCCAGTCCGTCGTTTCAGGAGCTGCTGCAGCTGGAACTGCACCCAGCCCTGGCTCTGCGCCAGCTTGCCGGCAATTATGAGCCAGCCCCAGAGGAGCGCGTTGCGCCAGCCGCTGCCGACGGCGCGCTGCTGCCGCGCCAGTCGCACGACCTGCACGCCAAGAAGCGCCGCGAACGCGAGCGCGACGACGGCCAGCGCCGGTTGCCGCATCGCCAGCGCCGCGACGAGCAGCCCGACCGGTGCGACGGCGATGGCGCTCCACGCCAAGGCGCTCCGCATCAGGCGCCGCCAGTGCGCGTCCGCCGTCGATCCATACATCCGCACCAGCTGCGCGAAAGCGAAGCCCGTCCGCTGCGACCGCCGCCACCATTGCGCGAACCGCGTCATCGCGATGTCGTGCAGCGTCATCTCGGCGCCGTTCGACCAGATTCGCCACCCGCGCTGGCGCAGGCGCAGGCACATCTCCGGCTCTTCACCGGCGATCAGCGCGCCGTCGTAACCATCCACCTCGCGCAGCGCGGCGATGCGGAGCAAGGCGTCGCCGCCGCAGGCCGCCACCTCTCCCAGCGGAACGTTCCACTCGTGATCGGTCGCCGCGTGATAGAGATTGGCAGCGGGGAACCGCTCGCGCCGACGGCCGAACACCGCTGCGCGCCTGGCGTCACCGGCCATGTCGCTCAGCGCCCGATCCAGCCAGCCTTCGTGAAGCACGCAATCGCCATCGATCGTCTGCACGAAGGCGAGATCGGGACGTGCCGCCAGCAGGCGTTCGACACCCTCGTTGCGGGCCCGCGCCGCGGTGAAACCGGGCGGACTGGCAAGTTCCACCACGTCGAAGCCAAGCGAGCGCGCCAGCGCGCAGCTGCCGTCGATCGAACCGGAATCGACGTAGACGCGCGCATTCGCCGGCGGGATGGACCGGAGGCACGCACGCAGCCGTTCGCCTTCGTTGCGACCGATCACGACGACGCCGACGCTTGTTTCACCCATGGCGCCCGCATAGTCTTGGGCGTCTTTCCCGTCCATTTACGCCCACCGCGGAATCCACAACCGGCCGTTGCCCGCTTGACCTGAAGGGATGTCGCACGATGCTGCCGAAGGAAGCTGCCCTGATCGGCCGATGGATCTCCGGGCTCGGGCTTGGCGAAGGATCGGTGTGCCTGAACGTAGGGTCGTCCACGCGCACCTTCCGTGAGCAGGTCCAGCCGTTCATCGCAGCGGACATCCTGCAGCCGCTCGCCCGCGCCGGTTGCCGCATCGTCAACTGCGACATGAAGGAGGACGACGGCGTCGACGCGGTGGGCGATCTGCTCGATCCGGCCTTCCAGCAGCGCCTGATCGCCTACGCGCCAGACCTCATCATCTGCAGCAACCTGCTGGAGCACCTCACCGACCCAGCCTCCTTCGCGACCGCATGCGGCCTGCTCGCCAAGCCTGGCGGGTACTGCTTGTTCACCGTGCCGCGGAGCTATCCTTATCATCCCGATCCGCTGGACACGATGTATCGGCCGACGCCGGGCGCGATCGCCGCGCTCCTGCCCGGCTGGGACGTCGCCGCCGCCGAAGAGATCGCTGCCGGCAGCTACCTTGATGAAATCCGAACGAAACCGGCGCCGGCGGCGGCGTTGGGGCGCCATGTCCTGCGGACGTTGATCCCGTTCTATCGGCCGCGCCGTTGGTGGCCGGCCGCCCACCAGCTGCTATGGCTCTTCCGACCGTATCGTGTCTCGCTGGTATTGCTGCGGAAACCTGCAACCGGCGACGGTTGAGATCATTGGTCGGCCGCGTCGCGGTCGACCAGTCGCAACAGCTTGGCGGCCTCCGTGGCACCCGCGTGCCGTTCGCGGACGCGCGCCGCGGCGGCTTCGCCCATGCGCGCCAGCGCGGGCGCGTCCATTGCCAGCAGGCGCGTCATCGCATCGACCAGCGCGTCGCGATCGCCGGCCGGCACGATCAGGCCCTCCACGCCGTCGCGCACCAGCTCGGGCACGCCCGCGATCGCGGTGGTCAGCGTCGGGCGGCGGCGGGCCATCGCCTCCATGATGACCACCGGCAGCCCTTCCGCGAAGCTCGGCAGCACCAGCCCGCGCGATCCTTCCAGCAGCGCCCGCACCCGGTCCGCACCGATCCAGCCGGTGATCGTGATCCGCTCCTCCAGCCCCGCTGCGGCGATGGCGTCCTCGATGTCCGCGCGCATCTCGCCATCGCCGGCCAGCACCAGCCGGACCGGGACGCCGCGCCGGCCGAGCTCGGCCACCGCCTCGACCAGCAGCAGCTGCCCCTTCTGCTCGCACAATCGGCCGACGCACACGAGCTGCTCGGACACGGCGGGCGGCGGCGCTTCATCGGTGGCGAAGCGCGGATCGATCGCGCAATGCACGACCGCGATCTTCGGCCAGTCGGCCAAGTCCGCCCAGCGATAGAGCTGGCTGCGGCAGAAGCTGGTGATGGCCACCACGAAGGCCGCCGCGCGCATCTTCTCGCGGAGCTTGAGCTGCAGCGGCTTGTCGAACTCCTCGGGGCCGTGAACCGTGAAACTGTAGGGGGGCCCGCCCAGCGCACGCACCAGCAGCGCGACGGCGGCGGCATTGCTGCCGAAATGGGCATGGACGTGGTCGGCGCCGCTCTCGCCGATCCAGCGCAGCGCGACGCAGGCTTCGGCGAGATAGATCAGGTGGATCGCCAACCCACGCTCGCCGCCGCGCGACAGCCGCCACGCCGCGCGCAACGCCGCCAGGAAACGGCCCGGGCGGGTCGCGGCGGTGCGGATCAGCGCGACGGCGAGCGGCGCCGCGCCGCCTTGCAATACATAGCGCGTCCGCGCCTGCTCCGCCCGATCAAGCGGATCGACCGCTTCGGCATCCCAGCCGCGCATGGCGATACGGTCGACGACGGCGCCGAGCCCTTCCAGCGCCAGCATCTCGGTGCGGATGAAGCTGTGGCTGGGCTTGGGATATTGATTGATGAGATAGGCTATCCTGGCCGTCACGCGCCGCTCCGAACCGACCGCCACGGCCTCGCCCGGGCGGCTACCATCCGGCCCACAGGCTGTCCATCGCACCGCCCGCGCGTGGTTGCCATCGGCGGCGGGCGTGACATAGCGACGCCATGATCTTCGACGCGTTCGATCGCATCCGCATCATCAACCTAGCGCATCGGCGCGATCGGCGCGCGCAGATGGAGGCCGAGCTCGCGCGCGTCGGCCTGGCCGGCGATCCGCGCGTCGCGTTCTTCGCCGCCATCCGCCCCGACGGGCCGGGGGATTTCTATTCGACCGGCGCGCGCGGCGTCTACGCCAGCCAGCGCACGATCCTGGACGAGGCTGCGGCGGCGGGCCAGTCGGTGCTGATCCTGGAGGATGATTGCGACTTCGCGTCCCATGCGCGCGCGTATGACGCGCCGGCGGACTGGGACATCTTCTATGGCGGCTACACGGCCTATGATCCGAGCGATCTGGCCGGCAGCGGCATCTTCGGCGCGCACATGATGGGCTTCACCGCACGGGGCGCCCGCCTGGTGAGCGCCTATCTGCGCGACCTGACCTACACCGGCGAGCATCCGCCGATCGACGCCGTCTACGTCTGGTTCCGGCGCGCGCATCCCGAGGTGCGGACGCGCTTCGCGGTGCCGCCGCTGGGCAACCAACGCCCGTCGCGCACCGACATCGCCGATCTCGCCTTTTACGATCGCTGGCCGGGGCTGCGCGAGGCGGCGAATGCCGCGCGCCGGCTGAAACGCCGGATTACCCGGCGCCGCTAGGCGGCGTAGTATTTCGCGTATTTGTCGCCGTAGCCATAGCCGTAGGGATCGGACCAGCCGCCCTCGTAGCGGTTGAGCACGCTGCCCAGGCACGGAGTCGGCTGCAGCAGCTCGCGCGTGCCGGTGATCTGCTTCCTGGTGGTCACGCCCTGCTCGACCACCATCAGGAAGGCATCGAGCTGCTGCGCGATCACTGCGGTGTCGTCGTTGGCGAAGGCGGGCGGCAAATCCACCAGCACGATCGCGCTGCGCGGCAGGGCGCGCAGCGCGGTGACCAGGCGCGCGAACAGCCCGGTCGCGAACAGCTCCGCCGAGCGCTCGAACTTGGGCACGCAAGGGAACAGCGCGAACCCTTCCGGCCCGACCCGGCAGCCGATCTCGCGCAGGTCGTCGGTCTCGCCCTCCAGGAACGAGCCGAGGCCCGGGCGGCGCGGCAGGCCGAGTTCGCGCCCCACGGAGCCGCGGCGGAGGTCGAAATCGAACAAGTAGACCTGTCGGCCGGGCAGGCGCGACAACGCCGCGGCCAGGTTGATGCAGATAAACGACTTGCCGGCCTGCGGCGCGGCGGAGGTGAGACCGAGCAGGCGCCAGTCCTGCTGCGCCAGTCGCTTGGAGACCTGATGGCGCAGGAGGTTGAAGGCCCGCGAGCGGATGTCGCGGGACTGGAAGCCGACGATCCGACGCTCGGCGAGCCGCTGGGGATCGATGTCGAGCACCGGCAGCTCGTCAGGCGCGGGGATGCGGATCGGCGCCCGCGGGGCGTCGACATGACCGGCCGTCGCGGCGGCAGGGAGGGAGGTGTCGGTCATCGCGTGATCCTACTCGTCGTCCTTGGCGCGTCGACGCAACCAACCGAACAGGCGGCGGTGCGACGCGCCGGCGGTGGCGGGAACGGTCGGGATCACGCCCAGCGGCGCCTCGCCGAACAGTTCGGTCAGCGTTGCCGGGTCGCGGATCGGCCGGAGCAGGAACTCGATCGCCAGCGCCAGCACCAGACCCATCGCCAGCCCGGCCGCCGGGCCGCCCAGGATCAGCATCCACCGCTTGGGAAAGCTCGGCTCGTCGGGCACGACCGGCGGGTCGACCACCGACAGGCGCTGGCCGAGCTGCTCGTTCTCCGCCTTGACCCCGGCCTTGGCGGCGAGCAGCTGGTCCGAAATGCCCTTGCTTTGGGCGTTGAGGTTGTCGAGCCGCTGCTGGAGCGTCGCGATCTGCTGGAGCACTACCGGCGCACGCGATTGCGCACCGATCGCGGCGCTCGCCTGCGCGCGGTCGCTCGCCTCGGCCGCACGCAGCGCGGCGATCTGGCGGTTGTTGAAGGCGACCTCGTCGTCGAGCGCCTGGGTCGGGATCTTGGCGATGTTCTTCTTCGCCAGCTGCCTGGCCTCGGCGAGCCGCTGCCGGGCGATCTTCACGTCCGGATGGTCGTCCGAATAGATCGCCTGCGCGCCCGCCAGCGCGGCTTCGGCCTGGGCGACCATCGGATCGCGCGTGTCCTGCGAAGCTACCAAGTTGCGCTGACTCAATATCTGCGAATTCTCGCGCTGCAGGCCCGCGATCTGCATGTCGTAGCTGCCGCTGCTGCCCCCGCCCACGCTCAGGCCGGCATTGGTGAGGATCTGGCCATTGGCACCCTTGATGCCCGCGATCTGCTGTTCCAGCTGCGCGATCTGAGCCTGCAGACCGCGCTGCTGGTCGGTCAGGAACAGCACTGCCGCGTCACCCTGCTGCGAGGTGTGCGTGGCATCCAGCTGCAGCACCTGCTCCGTCAGATCCTGCGCGACGGCCTGCGCGCGGACGGGGTCGGCATAGGTGTAACTGAGGGTGAAGGCGATGGTCGAGCCGCCGCTCGCGACGCTCTGCATCTCCGCGCCGAGCGGCGCGATCGTCACGGCGGCGCGCATGGTCGCGACGAGATCGGACAGGGCTGCCCGCGCGCGCTGGCGAGGGTAGAGCTGGTAACGATTGACCAGCTCGATCAGCTCGGGCCGGCTCAGCACCTGCTCGCGGATACGCGCGATCCGCCGATCGACCACGTCGTCGGGGCTGCCCGCCGCGATCGCCTGGGGCAGCGAGGCGGATTGCACCAGCAGCGTCGCGGTGGACGTGTAGCGGGGCGGCAGCAGGAAGGCGGCCGCCACACCGGCGATCGACAGGAGCACGAGCGGCGCGACGATCCACCAGCGCCGCTGCCACAGCACCGTCGGCAGATGGCTCAGGAACGAGGCGCCGCCGGCCTGCTCCGCCTCGAACTCGTCCGTGTGCTTCATGGCCGGGGGGTGAACCTGTAGCTGACGCCGATCTGGCCGTTGATATCCGCACCGCGCCGGTTCTGGCCGCCGAAGGGCTGGGCATAGCCGGCCGAAACGAACCCGGAAAGTTTCGGGCCGAGCCGGCGCGAATAGCTGCCCGAGGCGCTGCCGTAATCGACCGAATTGCCGCCGAAGCCGGTCAAGCCAGGGTCCAGCGGACTGTCGGAATGGGAATAGCTTCCCGACGCCTGGACGCTGCTCTTCGGACTCAGGCGATAGCTGTACGTCCCGGTCACGATGCTGACGGTCGTCACACCCTGGAAGGCGGATGGTGAAACCTGCCGTGCGCCGTTCACGCACAAGCTGCTCCGGTCGCCCTGGCGGCACAGGTTGAACGTTCCGCTGAGACTCCTGGTCGTGCGGTTGCCGCCGATCTGGTCGTGCAGGTTGGCGAAGGTGATCCCGATGGTTCCCGACGCGATCAGCCTGTTGCCGAGATCGACGGTTCCGAGCAGCTGCGGTCCATAGGTCGTCGCGTCCCCGCGATTGGTATGCAGGTAGTTGATGAAGCCCGCCTGGAAGCCGGCCCCGACCGATGAATGGGGGCCGAGCGCGTGCTGCCAAGACGCCGACGGCGCGGCGTAGTTGTAATCCTGCAGCTGCCCGTAGCGATTGAGGGAAACGGCGGTGCCGGCCGATATCGAATCGCGCGTCGAGATGAGGGTGCTGATGTTGCCGCTGGCCTGATAGGTCTGGCGACGACGCCCGAGCTCACCCAGCGTCGGATCATTGAGATAGACCGGAAGCGTGGCCGGCAGGGTCGTCACGGGCGTGGTGGTCACGCCGGTTGCGTCGGTCGTCCCCTGGCCCGCCGCCGGCGCGACGGCGAGCACCGGGTCCACGAACGGAATGGCGCCGGCATAGACGGAGCCGACGATGTCATCCACGAACCCGATCTGCGCGGAGAACGTCGTCCGCTCGCTCAGCCGGTGCGTACCCGAGCCGTTCAGGCTGAGGGTTTCGCGCGGATCGAGACCCCGATCGTAGAAGACCGCCTGCGCGTCGCCGCTGAGCTGGAGCGTGGTGCGCGGCAGATCGAGGACGATCGATGGCTGGATGTCCAGCGTGCCGGTCAACGCCGCGCCGGAACCCGACGAGAAATACGGGTTGGACTCGACACCGGCGCTGGCCGAGGTCTGCACGGCCCAACGGGCTTGCGCCTGCGCCGCGGCCGGCACGCACAGCGCCGCGACCACGGTCGAGGTGACGATGAGGCCGGCGCTGGGGCGAGCGCGGCGGGTCGAGGGGGGGACTAGGTGCGTCATCACGGGACGATGATGGTATCGCCGCTTTGAATACGCGGGATCGCCTCTTCACCCTGGCGGCCGTTGGGCACGCCGTTCTTCAGCACGCCCGAGAGCCTCGCGTGCAGCGTGGTCACGCTGCCGCCCGTCTTCCGCACGATCGACACGTTGTCCATATTGGCGAACTCGGCCGGGCCACCCGCGATCGTCAACGCTTCCAACAGGTTGACATAGCGTCCCGGCGCGAAGGAGCCCGGCGAGCGCACCTTGCCGATGATCGAGAATTGCAGCCCCGCGGGGTTGCGCACCGACACGGTCACCTGCGGCGGCGTGCCGCGATACTGGCCCGCCAGCCGCTTCGACACCGCATCCTGCAGCTGTTCGGGAAGCAGCCCCTGCGCGGTGAGCTGCCCCACCAGCGGCATCGCGATGGTGCCGTCGGGCAGCACGCGGATCTCGCGCTGCAGCCGCTCCTCGCCCCACACGTAGATCTCGATGTCGTCACCGGCATTGATGCGATAGGGGATCACGTCGGCGCTGCGGACCACCGCCGGCGGCGTGGTCGGCGTCACCTCGGGCGAGACCGACGCGGTCTTTTGGGCAGCGACCGGCGCGGCCAGGCTGCACATAATCGCGGCAAGCGAAAGGGCTCGCCCGCGCGACACTTGAACAAACATAGGTTACCGGCCCCTTTGCCTTATGGCCCGCGCTCATATCGGCTTTCACCGGCACTGGCGAGGATGAAAACGCCGCCATTAGCACGCCAACCTGTTGCACTTGCGTTACCGCAGGCTAGAAACCGCCCCGTCATGTCGATTTCGCGCCTCCGTGCCGCGCCCGCCATCGTCGCGCTGGCGCTCGCGCTTGCCGTGCCGGCCTGCACGCCCAGCGAGGAGAAGGTCACCGGCATGGCGCAGCAGGCGCAGCAGCTGCTCGACGCCGGGCAACCGGCGCAGGCGCAGGCGCTGATCCTGAAGGCGGTGCGCGCCCGCGACGACTTGCCGGCGGTGTATCTGGTGCAGGCGCACATCGCGCTGGCGCTCGGCCGGCGCGGCGAGGCCTATCAGGCCTATGCCAACGCCCTGTCGCTGGAGGCGACCAATCCCGAGGCCTTGTTGGGCGCCGCCCAGACGGGCCTGGGATCGGGTCATGTCGAAGAGGCGGGCGAAGATGCCGCGAAGGTGCTCGTGCTCAATCCCGGCCAGCCCGATGCGTTGCTGATCCAGGGGATCATCCGGCTGGTCCGCAACGACCTGAACGCGGCCATCGGCTTCGCCGACCGCGTGCTCGCGGCGCGGCCCAACGATTCCGGCGGGCTGATCCTGAAGTCGCGCGCGCTGGCGCTGAGCGGAGACCGGGCCGGCGCATTGGCGCTGGTCCAGCAGGGCATCAAGGCCAACGGTCCGACGCTGGAGATGTCCATGTCGCTCGCCGAGCTGCAGCGCGGCGGCGGCGACGGCCCGGCGTTCCTGGCGGCGCTGCAACGGGTGAGCGCGCTGCAGCCCGCCGACCGCGACGTGCGGTTCGACATCGCGGAAACCCTGTACAAGCTGGGCCGGACGGACGACGCCCGGCGCGAGGTGGCGGGGCTGCTCGACGAGCAGATCGCGGATCCCGCCGAGCTCGGGCGCTTCGCGCGGCTCTGGAACGGCTATGACCGCGACGCGCTGACACCCGAGCAGATCGCGCATGTCGCGGACAAGGCGGCCGTCGACGTGCGGCTGGCGGTCGCGCGCTATTTCATCGCGACCGGGCGTGCGCAGGCCGCTGCCGCCATCCTGAAGCCGCTCGACACCGGCTGGTCGATCGAGGTCCGGGCGCTCGCCGCGCGCGCGCAGGCCGCGCTGGGGCAGGGCGCGGCCGCGATCGCCGCTGCCGACCAGGTGATCGCCAAGGACCCGGACAATGGCGATGCCCTGCTCATCAAGGCGCAGGCGGCGCTCGCCGGCGGCGATCCGGCCGGCGCGGTGATCGCGTATCAACGGGTGATCCGCGACTACCCGCAGTGGGACGAGGGCTATCTCGGGCTGGCGCGCGCCTATGCGGCGGACCGCAAGCCGGCGGGCGTGCGCCGCGCGTTCGAGGACGGACGCGCGGCGGCGCCGCAGAGCCTGCCGATCGCCGCGGCCTATGTGGCGGCGCTGCCCGGTCTCGGCGATCCGGCGCATGCCGCCGAGGTCGCGCGCCAATTCGCGCTCGCCTCCCCCGCGCTGCCGAAGGGGTGGCAGCTCTATGCGGGCACCTGCGGCGGCTCCGGCGATCCCGGCTGTCGCGCGGAGGCGGCCGACGGGCTGGCCGCCGCGCGACGGCGGTTCGGGCTGGACCTGCCGCCCGGCACGCCGCCGCCGGTCGCGCTCATCGGCCGGCTGAGTTGAGCCCACCGCCCCGCGCGCGTTTCCTCGATGTCGCCTTCGACGGGCTCAGCCTCGGGCAGGTCGTGGACGCCGTGCTCGAACGGACGAAGCGATCCGACTTCTCCTATGTCGTCACCCCCAATGTCGATCATATCGTGCGGTTGGAGCGCGGCGGCGCGACCGGCGCGGCATTCGCGGCCGCCTATGGCGATGCGGCGCTGGTGCTGTGCGACAGCCGCGTGCTCGCGCGCCTGGCGCGGCTGTCGGGGGTGCGGCTGTCCCTCGTGCCCGGCAGCGACCTGACCCCGGCGGTGCTCGCGGACGCGCGGATGAAGGGCCGGAGCGTGGCCGTGGTCGGCGGCTCGGCAACGCTGCTGCCGGCCTTGGCGCATCGCTATCCCGCGATCGCCTTCACCCAGCACCAACCGCCGATGGGCGTGCTCGGAAACGATGCGGCGATGGATGCCATCGAGGCATATGTAGCCGCCGCGGGCGCGGACGTGGTGTTCTTCGCGATCGGCGCACCGCAGAGCGAAGTCGCGGCGCAGCGCTGCCGCGAGCGTGGGCGCGCGCGCGGCGTCGGCCTGTGCGTCGGCGCCTCGCTGGAGTTCATCGTCGGCGAGAAGCGACGCGCACCGCGCTGGATGCAGCGGCTGGGCGTGGAATGGGCGTTCCGGCTGGGCAGCGAGCCCCGGCGGCTGTGGCGGCGCTATCTGGTGGAGGGGCCGCGCGTCTTCGCCATCTGGATGCGCCACGGCCGGCGCTAGGCGCCGCGTTCGTCTTCGCCCGCACGCCGGGTGCGCACCCAGCTCGCTTCGCCGCGGCCGAGCATCGTCCGATAGACGGGCAGCTTCATCAGCACATAGGCCGGTGCCCGCAGCAGCGCACGGCCGCTGACCTGCGCGCGCCCCTCGCGGAACCAGGCCAGCACCGTCGCGCCGCCCGCCGCGGCCAGCGCGGCCACCAGCAGCAGCGCCGGGGTGATTCCTGCCCCGAGCAGCGCGAGCACGGCCAACACGACCAGCATCCCCCCCGCGAGCGCGAACAGCAGCGCCAGCGGCGGCACGAGCAGGTGCAGGCCAAGCCAGAGCCGGCTCGGCGACAGCCGCGCGATCCCGGTGCCGACGAGCGGCAGCGCCTGCAGCCGCGCCGTCCGCAGGAACCCCCGCTCCCACCGCCCGCGTTGCGTCAGCAGCGTGCGCCCGCTGGCCGAGTCGCTCCAGGTGTTCACCGTTTCCAGGTACGCCGGAGGCACTCCCTGCCGCACCAGCCACACGCCGAGCGCGAGGTCCTCCGCCAGTTCGGCACTCGCCAGCGGCGCGTCCCGGAACAACGGCCAGGGAATCGCCATGCCCGTGCCGGTCAGCGCCGCCACACCGCCGAGCCGCGCCATGCCGCGCTGGCGCACCAGGTTCTTCACCAGAAAGGCGAAGTTGGAGATTTGCGCGGTGGGCGCGGCCGTCGGGTCGGGGCGGAGCAGATTGCAGGACTGCACCGCCCGTCCACGCCCGACGGCTTCGCCCGCCAGCCGGCCGAGGCCGCCCGGCGCGATCGTGCAATCGGCGTCGACGATCACCACGCAGGCGGGCGGCGCGGCGATCAAGGCCTCGCGCCCGAACGCCAGCGCATAGCCCTTGCCGCGCCGGGCGGGATCGCGCCGCTCGAGGACATCCGCGCCGGCGGCGCGCGCGCGCGCGGCGGTCTCGTCGGCGCAATTGTCCGCGACCACCAGGACCCGCGTCATCGGGCCGGCTTGCGCGACAAGCGCCTGCACCGTCGCGGCGATGCCTGCCGCCTCGTCGTGCGCGGGAACCAAGACGACGGTTTCCGGAGCGGGTCCGTCGTCGACCGGGGTTCGACGCTGCCTGGGCAACCCCGCGGTCACCTCCAGTGCATAGATGGCGAGCAGCAGCACCGGCGCGGCCGCCAGCACCCCGCCGAGCACGGCGAGCCCGTTCATCCGATCAGCTCGGCGATGAAGGTGCGGTATTCCGCGGCGACGCGCTGCCAGCCGAAGCGGTCGGCGCGGGCGATGCGGGCTGCCTGGGCCGCCGGATCGGGTCGGAGCGCATGGGCGAGCGCGGCCGCGACGGCGTCGAGATCGGTGGTATCCGTGAGCGCCTCGGCATCGCCGACGATCCAGCGCAGCCGCGGCGTGTCGTGGCCGACGATCGGCCGCCCGCACGCCATCGCCTCGATGAAGACGTTGCCGAACGGCTCCAGCAGCGACATGTGCAGCAGCGCGTCGGCGGAGCGATACAGCGCCGGCATGTCGGCGGGCGCGGCGGTGAGGCGCTGGAAACGCTCCGGCAACAGCTCGGCCGCGAGCGCGGCCGCCGCCTCCCGCAATGCGCCGTCGCCGGCGACGACGAGATGCGCGCCCGGCACGCGCGCCACCGCGCGAATGCCGTCGAGCACCCGCTTGCTCTCGATCAGCGCGCTGACCATCAGCACGACCGGCGCGTCCGCCGGCAGGCCGAAGCGCGCGCGCTCGCCCACCCCAGGCGTGAAGCGCGCGAGATCGACGCCGTTGGGGATAAGGGCGGCGTGCCAGCGGTCCCTGGTGTGCGCGTAGAAATCGGGGTTGGTGCACACCAGACCGTCGCAGCCGAACCAGCGATACTCGGACGCTCCCGACGTCGCCGGCCAGTCGCCATTCTGCGTGACGAACACATGCGCCGGCCGCCGCCGCCCCCAGCGCGGCCGCCGCAGCGCCCAGTTCGTGAACGGGTAGGCGCAGGTGACGGTCGCATCGTAATCCGCGGGGCGGAAGCGCGCGAGCAGGCCGGGCGCGAAACTCAGCTCCTCATAGGCGGTGTCGTCGCGCAGCGCCGGCATGGTCGGCAGCCGCTCGAACCGAACGCGCCCGATCGCGGGCACGTGACGGAACGTATAGGCCGTCCCGGGCCGCGGCTGGCCCATGCCCATCACCGTCACCGCGTCACCGGCGCGCGCGCAGGCGTCCGCCACCGCGAGCAGCGCCACCTCCGCCCCGCGATCATAGCGATGGAAGCCCGGCAGGGCGAAGAGCAGGCGCATGCCGCGCTCAGGGTCGGTCGCGACTCAGCTCTTGGGCGCAGGCGTCGGCTTGGGCGCAGGACCGAAGCCCGGCTGGTAGCTGATCTTGGCCTTGGCGGTCGCGTCCTGCAGGCGTTGCTGCAGGATCTTGTCCAGCGCCTGGGCGCGGATCATCTGCACCGCCAGCGGCTGCGCCTGCTCCGGCGGCAGCGGCGCGGCCTCCTTGCCGGTGATCGCGTTCGCGACCGCGCCCTGCGGACCCGGCACCACGAACGGCTCACCCGCGGGCAGCGCCATCACCTGCTTCAGCATGGCCGGCGGCACCTTGGACGAATCGATCTTCGCGGCGGTGCGCTGGATCGCGATGTTCTTGCCCTTCAGATAGGCCGCAACGCCGTCCAGCGTGTGAATGTCGCGCAACCCGGCCAGCTGGCTCTGATCCGCAGGCGGGACGAACGCGACCTGGTCGACCGACAGGATCATGCGGTTGGCAAAGGATTCGGGATGGGCGGCAATGAACTCGCTGACCGTCGCCTGATCGGGGACGCGCAGCGTGTCCGCGGCGCGCTTGGCATAAAGCTGGATCAGCAGCTGCTGCGTGCCCTGGCGTTCGCGCAGCAGGAAGTCGGGATCGCGATCGAGTCCGTCGGACTTGGCCTGCTGCTCGATCAGGCGCTGATCGACCAGCCGTTGCAGCACCGCGTTGCGGACCTTCTGCTTGTCCGCGCCTTCGGGCAGCTTCGCCGAGCCAACCGCAGCGTTCACCTCCTGCAGCGTGATCTCGTCGCCGTTCACGACCGCGGCGACCTGCCCCGTCGCCTTCTTGCCGCAGGCCGCCGTCCCGAGCATCAGGGCCAGCGCCGCGGCGGTCGCGGTGAGGTGAAGCGTGTTGCGCATCGACATTCCTTTGTAAATGATAAGGTTTCGGGCGTATGACCGCCGTCCTACGGGCAGAGGATTACGATTTTCCATGGAAACGGTGTTCGACTGGATCTCGCTGGGCATCTTCGGCGGGCTAATCGTGCTGTTTCTGGAGCGCTCGTCCAAACCCGAGCCGGTCGACCATCTCTGGCAATACCTCGTCCCCTCGGTGGGCTGCGCCATCGCCAACTATGCGGGCAATCACGGGGCGCCGATCGTCGCCGTCGCCATCATCGTCGGCATCCTGGCCTACATCCATATCGTACTCAAGCCGTTCGGCGCCTGGCCGCAGCGCTGAGCGCTCACGCGACGTTCGCCAGCAGCCGCCGCCCGACGGGTGGCGCGGCGCGGACCAGCGCGGCGGCGAAGGCGGTCAGATCGGGCAGCGCGCTTGCCATATCCGGCGCCAGCGTCGAGATCCGGACCAGCACGCCGTCGGGGATCACCCCGTCGATGTTGGCCTGCATCACCGCCAGCCGCTGGCGCGTCCAGCTGACCGGGAAATAGCTTCCCACCCGCGTCCAATACAGCACCTGCTCGGTGCGGCTGATGCCGTCGGCCGAAAAGCTGTTCGCGGGAATAGTGCCGCCCAACCCGTTGGGGATTTCCACAGGCCGGGTGGACGTCAGCTTGTAGCCGCCGGCCGGGTAGCAGACTTCGGGCCGGTGCACCTGCATCATCCCGTCCTGCTTGTTGCTGTAGGCGACCAGCAGCATTACCGGGTCGCGGTTCGGCGCCGCATAGGTGCGCGTGACCAGCCCGCTGTAGAGCGCATCGCTCAACGCATCTGACGGCGGCAGCACCAGGCCCGATTCGTCGCGATAGCGCCAGTCGCCGATCTGCCGGGGCACCAGCTTTTCCAGCTCCGCCTTGCGCACCGGCCGCGCGACGACATGCGGCACGCGCGCCGCCGCGACGCCGCCCGCGGCGAGCAGCGCGCCGCCGATCACGACCATGCGCCGGTCCAGCCCCGGCGATTGCGGTTCAAGCTCGTCCATGCGCATCCTTCAGAACGAAACGCCGCCATAGCGGCTCCAGGGCGCTGTCGAGCGCGAAGATCGTCACCAGCGCGACAGCGAACACCGTCAGGCCGGCGAAGCTGTGGACGAAGCCCTGCGCCACCGCCTCCCCGGCATGATAGGTCAGCAGGATCAGGATCAGCACGCGGATCAGGTTCGCGAACACCGCGATCGGCAGGATCAGCAGCATCAGCAACAGGCCGTAGCGCAGGTCCGCCTGGTGGCGCAGATAGACGTAGAAGAGCGAGATCGCGCTCAGCGCGACGATCGAGTTGAGGCCGGAGCAGGCGGCCGCGACCAGCAGCTCGAACTGCCCGACCTGGATGGTCACGCCCGCGCCGCCGATCGGATAACCGAACTGGTAGAGGATCGCGACCGCCGTGTGCGAGATCGCCATCTTGAGCGAGCCCGTGAGCGCCGCCACCAGCGTGTCGGGCAGCGGAAACATGAAGGCGAAATAGAAGAGCGGGAACCACAGCACCCGCATCGCGCGGCCGCCGATCAGGCCATAGACGGCGGTCAGCACCACCGCGTACATGAGGAATCCCTGGATCTCGATGATCTGGACGATGCGCGAGAAGATGTAGAGCGGCAGGGTGACCGCGAGCGCGAGCGCGACGCGCCAGGCGGGAGCGGGCCGCACCACGTCGCGCGCGGCCGGCCACAGCCTCCACACCAGCCATGCGCCCGTGAACAGCACGATCGGCCCGTGCGCGCCCGACTCAGTCGACCAGACCGCCTGCGCGATATAGTTCATCGGGGCGGCGACGATCAGCACCAGCCCGGCGAGCAGGACCAACGGTCCGACAGGCCCCAGCCGCGCCCGCTGCGCCGGTGCGAGGGTCGCCATCGTCACCATACCCTTTGATCAAGCCCTACCCCGACGCGCCGAAGCCTCGTCGCCTGGCCGTGCCTCTATCACGACCGCCGCAACCGGCCAAGCCTTGGCCGGGTCGGCGCAGAACGCGACGTTGACCATAATCGCGCAGACACTCGCGTCCGCTGCCCCGGATCGGGCGGTACCGCCATGCCCGGCCTCTTGGCTTCAGCGCGCAACCGGCTAGTAGCGCCGGGTCGATCAGGGAGACGGCGACAACCATGGCCCGCCAGTACAATTTCCGCAAACGCGTGATGGTCACCGGCGGCGCCGGCTTTCTCGGCTCGCACCTGATCGACCGGCTGCTCGACCAGGGTCACGAGGTGCTGTGCGTGGACAACCTGTTCACCGGCGCCAAGCTGAACATCGATCACCTGCGCACCCACGAGCGCTTCGAGTTCCTGCGCCACGACGTCACCATGCCGCTGTATGTCGAGGTGGACGAGATCTACAATCTCGCCTGCCCGGCCTCGCCCATCCACTACCAGCACGATCCCGTGCAGACGACCAAGACCAGCGTTCACGGCGCGATCAACATGCTGGGCCTCGCCAAGCGCACCGGCGCGAAGATCTTCCAGGCATCGACCAGCGAGGTCTATGGTGACCCCGCCGTCCACCCGCAGCCCGAAGACTATTGGGGTTACGTCAACCCGGTCGGCCCGCGCTCCTGCTACGACGAAGGCAAGCGTTGCGCGGAGACGCTGTTCTTCGATTACCGTCGCCAGCACGGGCTGGGGATCAAGGTGGCGCGCATCTTCAACACCTATGGCCCGCGCATGCACCCCGCCGACGGGCGCGTCGTCTCCAACTTCATCATCGCCGCGCTGAAGGGCGAACCGATCCCGATCTACGGCGACGGCAGCCAGACGCGCTCCTTCTGCTATGTCGACGATCTGGTGGAGGGCTTCCTGCGCCTGATGGCGACCGACGACGCGGTCACCGGCCCTATAAATCTGGGCAACCCCGGCGAGTTCTCGATGCGCGAGCTGGCCGAGAAGGTGATCGCGATCACCGGCTCGAAATCCGAGATCAGCCACCTGCCCCTGCCGCAAGACGATCCCCGACAGCGCCAGCCCGACATCAGCCGCGCGAAGGCGACGCTCGACTGGCAGCCCACCGTCGCGCTGGACGAAGGGCTGGTGCGCACCGTCGAATATTTCCGCCGCTTCGCCTGACCGGGGCGCTGCTCAGCGCGTGAGTAGCACCAGCGCGGTGGCGCCGCACGCGGCGACCGATGCCCAGCCTGCGATCCGGGATGCGAGGCGGGCGAACGCCTCGGCCGGCCGTGGCCGCAGCGACAGCACCGCGACCATCTCCGCCCCGCCGAGCATCCGCTCCTCGATCGCCCGGTGCATCGCGCCGACCGGGCCGAGCGCATCGTCAGCCCAGACGGGCGCCGCCGGCGCGATCGCCGGCGTCGATTCGGGTTCGTGGTGACGCGCGGCGTTGGGCATGATCGCTCCGGCTCTGGCCTGCGGCTTATCTACCCCGCGACTTAACGAACCGTAACTTGTCCTTCACCGGCCAAACACAAAGATTCTGCTGTCCTACAAGGAAAACACGAACATAGAGGGAACGTCTCTCAACCAGGAGACGACTCATGCTCGATCCGTTCCAGTCCGCTGGCGATGCCCTGCTCGCGCCGGCCCGCGCCCCTTTCCCGATCGTCCCGAGCGACGCGACGGCACTGCCGGCCCTCCCCAAAGCCCTTTACGTCGGCACGGGCGGCACGCTGGTGCTGCGCGGCGTGGACGCTGCCGCGGACGTGACGCTCAAGAACGTGGCCGCCGGGCAAGTTGTGGATATTCGCGCCAGTCACGTTCGCGCGACGGGCACCACCGCCGCCGACCTGGTCGGGCTGGCCTGATGCGCGCGTTCGGCTTCGGCGCGGAGAACGCCGCGCGGCGCCGCCGTGGGGGACCGACGCTCCCCGCCCTGCCGCTGCCTATCGGCTCCGCGCTGAACGGGTCCGCGAACACGGCGCTGAAGGCGGCGCTGGCGCGGGTGACGAACGGCGCGGGGCGGGCGAAGTTCTACATCGCTGGCGACAGCGTGAGTTTCGGCCAAGGCGCCGGCACGACCGCCGATGCGTTCCGCCTGACCGGCGCCCGGGCGAACCGCTGGCCGGCCGCATTGGCGGCGGAGCTGACCGGCATCGGCTATCCGGCGCTCGACAATGCGTTCGTCGGCGACGGTGCGATCGGGACCGTCACCGGTGGGGCGGTCGATTTCTCTGCGTATGACCCTCGCGTAAGCCACGGGACGTGGTCGGCCACCGCTGACCAGCGGTTCGCCGGCGGTTCCTGTTGGGTCAACCAGGCCGGCTCGATCATGCGGCTGACGGCAGCCGGAGTGGACACGTTCGAGATCGTCTACCTGAACTTCGCGACGGCCACCTTCGGCACCGACGTGGACGGCGCGAACCCGGTGAGTGGCCCAGCCTCCGGCGCAATCAGCACCAACGGCGGCGCGTTCGGGTTCACCCGGATCACGCTCACCGGCGCCTCCGCCAGTGGCAGCCATTATGGGGAGTTCGGGGCCACCGGTGGAACGGGTGCGAGTGCTATCGCACTGGCCAGCATGACCGCCTATGCGAGCGCAGCCAAGGCGATCGACATCAAGGTGGGCGCAGCCTGCGGCGCGACCTCGGCCCAGCTCGCCACGACCAACCACGACGGCGGGCACTGGTCGGACCTCGATTACCTGGCGTTCGAGGCGCCCGATCTGACGATCATCCTGTGCGGGATCAACGACATGAACGCGGCCGTCGGCGCGTCCGCCTTCGCCGCGAACCTGCACACGATCATCGCCAGGGCCAAGCTGTCGGGCGATGTGCTGCTCTGCTTCCCGTACGCCGTGCAGTCGATTCCTGACGCCACGTACCAGGCCTATAACGCGGCCGCGAAGGCGCAGGCGGTGAGCGACGGCGTCGCGTTCATGTCGTTCTACGAATATTTCGGCGCCTACACCTCGGCGCTCGGCGCGCGGACGGCGGACGGCACCCACCCGCTGGCGGCGATGGCGGCCGAAATCGGCCGGGTGGCGCGGCGCTGCATTCAGGCGATGGCCGCGTGAGGGTCGCGCATCGGGTCGACGATCGGCGGCGGGCGTGGAACACGTCCGCAAGCGGAGTAGGCCTTGCGTTGTCGGATCGGGTTCGCTTAGCTGATCCGAATGGACGACCGCGATCCCGACGATCAGCCGCCAGCCCGCCCCGGGCGATTAGGTCGGATCACCGCCTGGCTGCAGGCGCGGCCGCTGATGATCATCATCGTTCTGATTGCGGCTTATGGCGTCGAACGGATTGTCCAGAACCTGTATTGGGACAGTTTCGTCGGGTTCTTGGCCGAACACGGCATATCGGTGACGCCGCCCAAAGACGGCTGACCGGTCGACCTGCTTGGCTGCGGACAGTCCGGCCCAGAATTTCAAGCACAAGCGACTGTCACCGCCGCGCATGGGTCCGCCCTGACGACGGTCGCCAAGCGGCGTCTCTTCCGCTTCGATCTCCCGAGATTTGCGGACGTAGGCTTCGGCGAGGCCAGGCGGCGCGTGAGACCGCGCTATGAACGTCATCAACTTGGCGCCGAACCATCACCGCTCCACGCACGATGGACCCGCGTCGTCCGACTGCCCCTGCTGCGGCGATCCTCGGCCGCCGGTGCGCTGGCACGCGCTTGCCGTCTCGCTCGAGGACGGCGCGAGCTGGGCGGGGCGGCGCTTCCATCTCTCGCCGCAGCGGCTGTCACTTCTCCACCATCTCGCCCGCCGGGCGCCGGGCGTGGTCTGTCGCGACGCACTGTTCCTGTCGTCGCTGAACGAAGACACCTATGGCGAGATGCTTACCGCACAGATCTGCCTGCTGAACAGGGCATTGCGGCAGCATGGCATACCGCTGGCGGTGGTGAACCAGCGCGCCGTCGGCTATCGCCTGCGTCTCGTCTAGGAGAAGGATCGGACCGGCGCGCGCCCGCGCCCGGTTGATAAGGGGGTGGCGTGCATCGGCGGGTCGTGCCGCTCCTTTATCGCCGCCGATCGCTCTGATAGGCGAAGGCCATGAGCCTCATCTCCACCGCCCGTCGCCGCTACCTTCCGCTGCACGGCCTGATGGCGGCGCGCGATTACCGTCGCGTCCTCGCTGCGCCGCCCATGCAGGTGGGCGAGACGCGCCTGCTCGGAGAACCGGTCCGCTATTCGGACAATCACGGGCTGCTGCACTCGGTCCGGGAGATTTTCCAGGAAGAGGTCTATCGCTTCCACGCGAAGACGGAGGCCCCGCACATCGTCGACGCGGGCGCGAACATCGGCCTCAGCGTCCGCTACTTCAAACGGCTCTATCCGCGCGCCACCGTTGTCGCGTACGAGCCGGACCCGGCGATTTTCACGCTGTTGCGCGAGAATGTCGGCGGCGTCGCGGGCGTCGAATTGCATCAGGCGGCGGCCTGGATCGAGGACACGACCCTCACCTTCTACTCCGAAGGCTCGCTTGCCGGATCGACGGAAACTGACTTCCTGGGCAAGGCGCAGAAGACGGAGGTGCGCGCCGAGCGGCTGCGCGACCGCCTCCGCGAGTGCACGTGCGACTTCCTGAAGATCGACATCGAAGGCGCGGAGAACGAGGTGCTGTTCGATATCGCGCCCGAGCTCGACCAGGTCGACCATCTGTTCTTTGAATATCACAGCACGCCGGGCAAGCCGCAGCGGCTGGCCGCGCTGCTGGAGCTCGTCGCCGCCAAGGGCTTCCGCTACATCATCAACGGAGCACACGCGCCACGGCTGCCGTTCGTGGAGCGGATCGAGCGCGGTTTCGATCTCCAGCTCAACGTCTCGTGCTTCCGCCCGCGGCCGTGACGCCTACGCTGCGGGCCGCGCCATCGGTGGCAGTCCAATCCCGATTTAGGACAGGTGCGCGCCTTGTCAGCGATATGGCAAAGGGTGATGGTGCAGTGCGGCAACGAGTTACGCGGGACCGATTCGCGTGACGCTGCGACGGAGCTCGGGCATGACGGCGCACATGCTGATCAAGAGCGACGCTGAAGCGCCCCTGATCGCCAGGGGCGTGGACACGCAGGTCATCCGGGCGCTGATCTATGGCGGGTTGGCGGCAGCGGATCTGCTGATCGTGCTGGGCGCCTTCGTCGGCGCGGATCTGCTCCGCCACTCGCGGCTGAACGATACGCTTTCCCATTCCTACCTGCTGATCGTTCCCGTGTTCATGGCGGTGAGCCTGTACTCGGGCTGCTACACCTACGGGGCGGTGGTCTCACGCAGCCGCAGCATTCCCAAGGTGGTCGGCGCGTTCCTGGCTGCGTCGGGGTTTACGCTGGTGCTGATCTTCGCGTTGAAGAACAGCGGCTACCTTTCGCGTCTGGCATTTTTCGTGGGCGCGCTGTTCAGCTTGGCCGGCTTGGTGGCGGTACGGATGCTGGTGCCGCAGATCATCCGCCGGCTCGGGCCGCGTTTCTTCCGCCGGGTGCTGATCACCGACGGCGGCTGGAGCGAGGCGATACCGGTCGGGTTCGAGCGAGTCGATGCCGACGGACTGGGCCTGCGCCCGGAACTCGCCGATCCGCTGATGCTGCACCGCTTCTCGCAGATCGTCGCCGGCGCCGATCGGGTGGTGGTGGCCTGCCCGGTGGAGCATCGCGAGCGCTGGTCGCTTTATCTCAAGAGCGTCGATTGCGCCGGCGAGCTGCTGGTGCCCGAGCTCCACAATGTCGAGCCGCTGGGCCAGGACGGTGTCACCGGGCTGGCCGGCGTGCGCGTCTCGGTGGGTCGGCTCGACCTGCGCAACCGCATCCTGAAGCGCTGCTTCGATCTGGCGATCACCGCGCCGGTGCTGGTGCTGCTGTCGCCGGTGATGCTGCTGGCGGCGATCGCGATCAAGCTGGAGAGCCCGGGGCCGGTGCTGTTCCGCCAGCAACGCATGGGCCGCGCCAACCAGCTGTTCGACGTGTTCAAGTTCCGCAGCATGTATGTCGACCAGGGCGATCAGGACGGCGCGCAATCCACCGCGCGCGGGGACCAGCGGATCACCCGGGTCGGGCGCTGGATCCGCGCCACCAGCATCGACGAGCTGCCGCAGCTGTTCAATGTCATTAACGGCGACATGAGCCTGGTCGGCCCCCGCCCGCACGCGCTCGGCTCGCGCGCGGGCGACGAGCTGTTCTGGCATGTCGATCGCCGCTATTGGCTGCGGCATACGATCAAGCCAGGGCTGACCGGGCTGGCGCAGGTCCGCGGCCATCGCGGCGCGACCGAGGTGCGGGCGGACCTGACCAAGCGGCTGGAAAGCGACATCGAATATCTGTCGCACTGGTCGGTGCTCAGCGACATCGCCATCCTGGTGCGGACCGCCTTCGTGCTGGTTCACCGCAACGCCTATTGAGACCGCGCTCAGCCGGGCAGGAGCGGCGCGTAGGCAGCCTCCACCGCGCCCGGCAGCAGCGCAGCATCGGGCACGACGATGCGGTTGCGCCGGTTCCGATACAGGTCGGGCGCGACCACCTTCAGCCAGCGATACCCCGCCTTTTCCGCGACGAACAGCATCACCCGTTCCAGTTCGTGCGCCAGCGTCCGGTCGACCTGACCCGCCTCGTCGGGGAAGTCGGCGGCGGTGAGGTGGAGATCGAACAGCGGCTTCAGCGCGGCGGGCCGGCACCAGAACATCGAGCCGGCCGGAAAATCGAGCGCACGCGCCTGCCCCAGATCGATGCCGAGGCGCTCCGCCAGCGCGCCCGTCCCGCGCCGATTGCCTCCCCAATTGACCCATTTGCGGACAAGATCGAAATACTCGGGGATGACGACGCCGAGCCGGTCGTCCGCCTCGAACATCCGGAGAACCGACTGCACGATCGCCGACGACCCGGCGAGCGTCCGGTAGAGCGTGTCGCCCCAGTCGCTCTGCCCATCGTAGAAATGCATGCTGCGCTTGGAATGAAGGAAGAGCACCAGGTCGTGCGCCTGCAGCGCGTCGGGGAAGGCGACGAACTTGGACAGCATGTCGCGCCCGCGATTGGGACAGACGCGGACCTCGACCGAGCCGCGGTCCCAACCGGCGAACGTCGTCCGGATCGCCGCGGCCTTGGCCTCGCTGTCGGTCGAGACATAGACGTCGGCCGGCGCGGGAATGTTCTCGGCCGTCGCCCGCATGGCGGGGGCGAGATCGGGGTAGAAGATATGCATCGCCACGGCGACGCGCAACGTCCGCGCCGTCGGGCCGACGCGCGCGAAGGGCACAGCCACCACCTTGTCCCTGCGGCGGATCTGTGGCCGGGAATGCGGACCCTTCTTCAGCACGCGCCACGCGACGTTGACTGCAAAGAGGTGCAACCTGTTCATGCCGTTCCCCGACGCGCCACCTGGCTGCGTGTAAGCGCGCCTTACGATGCCCTTCGTTAACAGGGCAATCGCGCGCGCGGCGTAGCCACCGTCGCTTACCTTGCCTAAAGGGCTTGGCCCTTAGGGCAACCGCGACCCGAACCCCTATCGATCGGCATCGGACGCCTAGTGAGCACACGCAAAGCCTTCTTCTGGTCGGTCGCGGGACAGATCTTCTCGTTCCTCGTCAACTTCGTCGGCTCGGTCGTGGTGGCGCGGCTGCTGTCGCCCGCGGAGATGGGCATCTATGTGATCGGCATCGCCACGATCGGCCTGATCGCCGGCGTGACGACGCTGGGAGTCGGCGCGTATGTCGTGCGCGAGCAGGCACTGACCAAGGACGTGCTCGACACCGCCCACACGCTGAACGCCCTGCTCGCGGTGGGGCTCGCGCTGGTCGTCTTCCTCGTCGGGCAGGCATCGCAATGGGTATTGGGGTCGCGCGAGGCCGGACGGGTGATGACGCTGCTCGCCATAACCCCGGTCGCCGGCGTGCTCACCTTCCGCCCGGCGACGCTGCTGCAGCGGGACATGCAGTTCAAGGCGCTGTCGCTGATCGGCACCGCGACCGCGGCGACCGGCACGGCGGTGACGATCGGTGCGGCCTTCGGGGGCGCCAGCTACATGGCTCCCGCCTGGGGCAATGTGGCGGGAGCGGCGGCCGGAATGGTCGGTTACCTTATCCTCGGCCGAGAGCATATCGGCTTTACCATGAGCCTGTCGCACTGGCGCGCCATCCTGACGTTCGGGCTCCGGATGGTGACGATCTCGGGTGCGGCGAGCATGTCGGCCCGGATCGCCGACATCAGCCTCGGCCGCCTGCTCGGCCTGGGCGCGCTTGGCCTTTATTCGCGAGCCTCGTCCCTCTCCGCGCAGATCTTCGACAATGTGTATGGCGCGGCGACCCGCGTGGTGTTCGTCCACCTGTCGCAGGAGCACCGGACCAGGGGCGAGCTGGCCGATGCGTTCCTCCGCAGCTTCCGGATGATCACCGCCGCGTTGTGGCCGGCGCTGATGGGGCTGGCGGCACTCTCCCCGGTCGTCATCATGCATCTCTATGGCCCGAAGTGGCTCGCGGCCGCGCCGGTCCTGTCGATCCTGATGCTCGCGCAGGTGGTGGCGCTGTTCTTCGGCATGAATTGGGAGCTGTTCGTCATCAAGAACGAGACGGCGCTGCAGACGAAGATCGAGCTCGGCCGCAACGTGCTGGGGCTGGCGATCTTCACCATCGGCTGCACGTTCAGCCTGGCCGGCGCCGCGCTGGGCCGGCTCTGCGACAACCTGCTGGGGCTGGCGCTGTATCGTCGCCACGTCACGCGGCTGTCGGGCATCAGCCCCGGGGCGCTCAACCGGGCCTATGCCGAGGGCATGGGGCTCGCGGTGGCAACGGTAGCGCCGGTGACGGTGCTGATGGTCGTCGAACGCTGGTCGCCGGACACGCCGCTCCCCCTCGCCATCGGCGCGACGGCGCTGGGCATGGCGATCTGGGCGGCGGGGCTGGTCTGGCTGCGTCATCCGCTGGTGGAGGAAGCCGCCGCGGTCGCGCGCGCGGCGCGGCGCCGGCTGCCTGCCCGCGACCTGCGTGGTCAGCCCGAGGCATGAACGAAGCGTCGGAATCGATTCGCGTCGCCCAAAAGGCGGCAGCGCTGTGGCGTCGTCTGCGGCCGTTGAGCAGGGCCAGGCGCCTCTATGCGCGGCATCGGCCCGGCGCGCGGACGCGCTGGCTGAAGCGGCCGGCGCTGGCGCCTCGCCCGACCTGCGTCTTCGTCACCTTCGCGCGCGGGCAGGAGGTATCCGCGCACGCGGTGCATCACCTGCGCGCCTGGACGGACGCGGGCTGGCAGACCGTCGTCGTGGTCGTCTCCGACGATCCGGCGCGCGTGCGATGCCGCGACCAGCTCGCCTCGGCTGACGCGGTGCTGCTGCGTCTCAACAGCGGCTATGATTTCGGGGCCTGGAGCGACGCGCTCCGGCGGCTCGGCCCGAAGCTGCGCGACCTGCCGCTGCTGGCGACGGTGAACGACAGCGTGTTCGGGCCGCTGCGCTCCTTCCCGGCGATGCTGCGAACCGTGCAGGAAACGTCCGCGGACGTGATCGGCCTGACCGAGAGCCGGGAGCTCGGCCGGCATTTGCAGAGCTACTTGCTGTTCTTCAAGGCACGCGCGCTGCGCGAGCCCGTGTTCGACCTGTTCTGGCGCTCGGTCCGCCCCGGCGATCGTCAGTTCGTCATCGATCATTACGAAACGCAGCTGCTGCCGATCATGGAACAGGCCGGCCTCACCTGCGCCAGCCTGTTCCCGCTCACCGAAGGCGTGGCGACCAACCCGACGCTGCAAGGCTGGCGCGCGCTGATCGAGGCCGGGTTTCCCTACGTGAAGGTCGAGCTGCTCCGCCGCAATCCGTTCGGCGCCGACCTGACCGGCTGGCGCGCGCTGCTGGCGACGGAGGGCTACGATCCCGCGATCGCGGAGGCGTATCTGCGCACCCTCCCGGATGCCATCCGGCTCGATTGAGCCTGCCGCCCGCGCTAGGCTCGTCGCCATGCGCCACCTCGCCCTCGCCCTCGCCCTCGCCACCGCCGCCGTCCTCGCCACGCCGCTCGCCGCGCAGGACGGCCGCGCGCCGTCCGCCAGCGTCGATCCGTTCATCGGCACCGGTGGCCAGGGCCACACCTTTCCCGGGGCGGTCGCGCCGTTCGGAATGGTGCAGCTGTCGCCCGACACCGATACCTCCTGCGTGATCCGCGCCTGCTACGACCACGCCGCCGGCTACCGCTACGAAGACCCCACGATTGAGGGCTTCAGCCACACCCATTTTTCCGGCGCCGGACACTCCGATCTCGGCGACGTGCTCGTAATGCCGGTAGCGGGCGAGACGGTGCCGATGGATCCGGGCGATCCCAAGCGGCCCGGCTCCGGCTATCGCTCCCGCTTCGACCACCGGGCGGAAAAGGCGAGCCCGGGCTATTACGCCGTGTCGCTGCTCGACCGGAAGGTGTTCGCCGAGCTGACGGCGGGCACGCGCGTCGGCGTCCACCGCTACAGCTTCAGCGACGGCGCCGAGGCGCACCTGGTGGTCGATCTCCGGCCGTCGCTCTACAATTATCCCGGCAAGGTCTTGTGGTCGGGTCTGCACCTGCACCCGGACGGCACGCTCACCGGCTTCCGCGAGACGCGCGGCTGGGCGCCGGGGCGCAAGCTGTTCTTCGCGATGCGCTTCTCCGCACCGCTGACCGGCCACGCCTTCGTGAACCGCGAGACCGATGTGCCGTATCGCGGCTTCCAAGGTCCCGGCCGCGGCAGCGATGCGCTGGACGAGAAGCTCGGGCGCGCGCTGGAGGCACGGCTCGATTTCGGCCAGCTGGCGCACCCGCTGGAGGTGAAGGTCGCGCTGTCGGGCGTCGACGAGGCGGCAGCGGTCGCCAATCTGGCGGCCGAGCCCGGCGGCTTCGACGCGGTGCTCGCCCGCACCCGCGCCGCCTGGGCGGAGGCGCTGGGCGCGCTGGAGATCGACGCGCCGGCGCCGCTGCGCACCAGCCTCTACACCGCCCTCTATCACGCGCTGCTCGCGCCGAGCGTTTGGAGCGACGCGGACGGCCGCTATCGCGGGCCGGACGATCAGGTGCATCGCGCGGACGGCTTCACCTTCCGCTCCACCTTCTCGCTATGGGATACGTTCCGCGCCGAGCACCCGCTGCTGACGCTGATCCAGCCCGAACGCACCACCGACGACGCGATCGCCTCGCTCGTCGCCAGCCGCGAGGAGAGCCCGGACGGCATCCTGCCGGTCTGGCAGTTCGCGGGCCGCGAGACCTGGACGATGATCGGCTATCACGCCGCCCCGGTCATCGCCGACGCCTATCTGAAGGGCCTGCGCGGCTTCGACGCCGATCGGGCGCTCGCGGCGATGGTCGCGAGTGCCGATCACGCCGCCTATGGCGGGTTGGGCGAGTACATGCAGCGCGGCTACGTGCCGATCGACAAGGAGCCGGAGGCGGCGTCCAAGACGGTCGAATACGCCTATGATGACTGGACGATTGCCCGGATGGCGCGCGCGATGGGGCGGTCGGACATCGCCGCCCGCTTCGGGCGCCGCGCGGCCTATTGGCGCAACAGCTTCGACGCGAAGAGCGGCTGGCTGCGCGCGCGGCTCTCCACCGGCGCGTTCCGCACGCCGTTCGATCCCGCCGCGATCGACTATGGCTCCGACTACACGGAAGGCAATGCCTGGCAGTATAGCTGGTTCGTGCCGCAGGACGAGGCCGGGCTGATCCGCCTGCTCGGCGGCGATGCCAAGGCGGTCGCCAGGCTCGACGCGATGTTCGACTATGATACCTCGAAGCTCGATTACTCCAAGTCCGAGGACATCGCCGGCCTGATCGGCCAGTACATCCATGGCAACGAGCCGAGCCACCACGTCGCCTATCTATATAGCTATGCCGGCGCACCCTGGCGAACGCAGGCGCGGCTGCAGCAGATCGTCGATACGCAGTACAAGCCGACACCGGACGGGCTCGCCGGCAATGACGATCTGGGCCAGATGTCCGCCTGGCTGCTGTTCACCGCGATGGGCTTCTACCCCGTTGCGCCGGGCTCGAACGAGTATGTCATCGGCAGGCCGTTCGTGCGGCGCGCGGTGCTGCACCTGCCCGACGGCAAACGCTTCACGATCGTCGCGGCCGGATTGTCGGACGCGAACCGCTATGTCGGCGCGGTGAAGCTCAACGGCCGGCCGCTCGCGCGCACCTACATCCGCGACGCGGAGATCCGGGTCGGCGGCAAGCTGCGCTTCACCATGGCGGCCGCCCCGAACACCCGCTGGGGCAAGACGAAAGGCGCACGGCCATACTCGATGAGCACGCGTTGAGGCGCCGTCCGGACCGGCCAGAGCATGTTTATTGCTGTTCAAATATCGTGGCCAGATATAGGATGAAGCGGTGAAGATTGTAACTGCCGCGGAGGAATTGCAGGAAGGCCTGTTCGGGCAGGTCCTGCTCTATATCTTCGAGATCCTACCCTATCTGGAGCGTATCGGCGCGCGTCCGGCATGGGACATCCACGCCCGCTTTTATGGTGGGGATGCGCGTCCGGTCATTCCCGGCGTGTTGGACCTGGCCTACTCGCCCCGTCAGAACGGCACAGTAGTCCCCCTCGCCCTATTGCGCCGACGGCATTGCGCGCGATTAGGCAATGACTGGCAGGCGCTGCACGATTTGTGGTTCTCCTTCTTCACGATATCGCCGGACATCGTCGAGCGGGCTGATGAGGTGGGGGCGCTCGGCGACGCGTTGGGTGTGCATTATCGCGGCACGGACAAGCTGACCGCGACGTGGGATACAAATCCCGTAAGCTCAGCCGAGATGATCAGCTTCGTGCAAGACCGGCTCGGAACTCGCCCGGACCTGCGACGCATCTTTCTCGCCACCGACGATAAAGCGTTCGCGGGCAAGCTGCGGGAGGCGGTGGATTGCGAGGTGATCAATCTGGGCGAAGTCGAGTTTCACAAGACAGACAATAAATCAGTCGACGACCTGGGTAGCGCGCGCCGCGCGATGCTCGACTGTCTGCTGCTGTCCCGTTGCGCAGCGGTGCTCATCACCTCTTCCGCCCTGTCCGGTTTTACGAAGGTGTTCAATCCCGGGCTCGAAATCCACCGTTGCGCGGCGAGCAAGCGCTTCACCGACATTCCGTATTTTCCGGTCGCCTATATCGATCCCTATACGCCGAGCGAACCCGTCGTCGCGGCGACGCTCGAGCGGCTGATGGTGGGCGACTGGCGGGGCGCGCGGCGCGTGCGCCCGTTCCGCTCGCGTGCGCGCTACTGGCGGGCTGCGCTGAAATGGGGCGTGCTGGAGCGGATCATCGGCTCGCCTTTCCGGTGAGCGACGCGCAACGCAGCTGCGATCGCGGCTATTCGGGATAGGCCTGGGCGAAAGCGGCGGCGGCGCCGAACAGGCCGGGCTGGGGATGGGTGATGAGCTTGACCGGGATCGCCGCCATCATCCCCTGGAATCGCCCCTTGGCCACGAACCGCTCGCCGAAGCCCGACCGCGCCAGCCGATCGCGCAGGCGGAAGCCCAGCCCGCCGGCGATCGCCACGCCCGTCGCACCCTGCGCCAGCGCCAGGTCGCCCGCCACTGCGCCCAGCGCGAGGCAGAAACGGTCGAGCGCGGCCAGCGCGATCGGGTCGGTCCCGTCCAGCGCCTCCGTCCAGATCGCCCGGTCGTCGCGGCTGGCGACCGCCCGA
Source organism: uncultured Sphingomonas sp. (assembly GCF_964250165.1). Classification (GTDB taxonomy): domain Bacteria; phylum Pseudomonadota; class Alphaproteobacteria; order Sphingomonadales; family Sphingomonadaceae; genus Sphingomonas. The sequence continues at coordinate 40,036 of NZ_CAXUEK010000022.1, forward strand.
CCTTCCAGCGCCGCCAGCGTTTCGTAGATCGCGACGATGCCCGGCCCGGCGCACACCCGCTCCACCGACACGCGCGTGTAGAGCCCGCGCAGCCGCTGCAGGAGTGCATCCTCGATCGCGTCGAGCGGAGCGTAGTCCATGTGGCCACCCTCCGTCTCGACGACCTGATAGCCGCCCTCGCGGCGCACCACCTGCGCGACGCCCAGCCCCGTGCCCGGCCCGCACACGGTGATCACGCCCGTTTCGGGTAGCGGCCCGTCCGGCCCGCACAGATGCAGCAGCTCGTCCGCGGGTACCTGCGCCACCGCGTGACCGACCGCGCCGAAGTCGTTGATCAGCACGTAGCGGTCGACGCCGAGCCGCTCGCCGATCAGCGCCGGGCGGATCGTCCAGGGATTGTTGGTCAGCCGGATCACCTCGCCGCGCACTGGCGAAGCGACCGCGATCGCGGCGGCGTGCGGCAACGTCCGCCCGATCCGCGCGCCGAACGCGGCCCACGCGGTCTGCAGGCTGGCGTAATCGGCGGTGGCGAGCGTCACCGGCGCGCCGAGCTCCACCACCCGTCCGGCGTCGACCACGGCGAGCGCGAAGCGCGCGTGCGTGCCGCCGATGTCCGCCGTCACCAGTTCCGTCACGCCGCCCTCTCCTGCCGCTCGCCCCCGCGTTGACGGGCGGTCCGGGCCGCGTCAACCGGCCCGCGTCAGAACCGGAAGCTGACGTCGAGCCCGTGGCCTCAAGCAGGCGGGGAGCCTTCGCCCGATCGCTGCAACATGTCGAAGATGATATGCAGTCGGGATACTAGGCCGACGCCGCCGGTCGCGGCAGCCGAAGCGCCGCCACCGCGCCGGCCAGCGGCAGGCCGGCGCTCGCCGCCAGCACCCATTCGGCGGCGACCCCACGCTGCAGCGCAAGGCCCATCAGCAGCGGCAACCCGACCTGACCGAGCCGCCCCGCGCCCATCGCCCAGCCGAGGCCGCTCGACTGCATGGCCGCGGGCAATAGCTGGCCCGTCGCGGCGATGCCGCCTGACGCGGCGACGCCGAGCCCGACGCCGAGCAACGCCATGCACGCCGCGACCGCGGCCAGCGACCCGAGCGCCGTGCCGAGGCCGATCATCAGCAGCGTGGCCGCCGCGAAACCGATGATCAACACCCGGGCGCCGAAGCGTTCCAGCAGAAATCCCGCCGAGGTCATGCTGATCAGCGCGCCCACCGCGTTCCACGACAGGATCGCTCCGCCTTGCGCGGGGCGGAAGCCCGTCGCGACAAGGATCGTCGGCATCCACACCACGATCCCGGCCAGGGTTCCGAATGCGCCGAAGCAGATGCAGCCCAGCAACGTCATGTGGCGGCGCAAGACCGGGTCGCGCCACAGCGCGAACGGATCGCCCCGGGCTGCCGCCGCGCCAGCCGGCACGACAGGCTGGCGCGTTTCGTTCGCCAGCACCGCCAGGAGCATGGCGACGATCAGCGGGGCGACGCCGCCGATCGTGAAGACCGCCTGCCATAGGCGATGCTCGACGATCCAGCCGTTGACGAAGCCGCCGACGAAGCCGCCGATCGGGAAGCAGCCCCATAGCAACCCGAGGCAACGTGCGCGATGCCGCGGCGCGACCTGGGCCGCCGCCAGCCCCAGGAAGCACGGCGTCGCGCCGCCTAGGCCGAGCCCGGCGAGGAAGCGGAACACCAGCAACGCGCCATAGCCGTCGACGTGCGCCGTCGCGAGCTGAAAGCCACCGAACCAGACCGTGCAAAGCAGCAGCATCCGCTTGGGCCCATAGCGATCGGCCAGCGATCCGCAGCCGATCGCACCGAGCGCCGCGCCGAACAGGCTGCACGAGAAGATCACGCCCAGCGGCCCCGGACCGATCGCCAGATCGCGCGCGATCAGCGGTGCGGCGATCGCCACCGCCTGCGTGTCGGCGCCGTCGAGGAAGGCGATCGCGCAGCACAGCATGACCGTGACGAGCGCAGCGCCCGACACGGTGGTGGCAGGTTGGCTCTCTGCCGCGCGCGGTTGGTGGTGCATCCCGGCTCCTTCTCCGCTGCCCCATCGTCGCGTGGGGTCGGCTCGTTCTTGCGGGTTCGGCAGAGGGACGCAAATCACCGAACGGCGCGGCTCATATCATCAAGAACAATGCGGCGCGCCCCGCTTATGCGCCAGCGTTATTTTGGAGATCAATGCGCGCGAGCCGCAGCGTTGATTTGTCTCGACCGCCGTCGCCCGGCACGAACGTCCGCGACACGCGCCAGCCAGCGGCGCGGCGGGAGAGGACGAGCAATGGCCAAGATCATCATCAGCTGCGCGGTGACCGGATCGGCGCACACGCCGAGCATGTCGGACGCGCTGCCCGTCACGCCCGAGCAGATCGCCGCGCAATCGATCGACGCGGCCGAGGCCGGCGCGGCGATCATCCACCTGCACGCCCGCGATCCCGACGACGGCTCGCCGACCGGCGATCCCGAGATCTACGCGCGCTTCCTGCCGGTCATCAAGCAGCGCACCGACGCGGTCGTCAACATCACCACCGGCGGCGCGGTCACGATGACGGTGCACCAGCGGCTCGCCGCCGCGCTCCGCTTCCGGCCCGAGATGTGCTCGCTCAACATGGGCTCGCTCAACTTCGCCTTCTTCCAGGCCGCCGACCGCATCACTGCGTGGAAACATCCGTGGGAGCAGGCCTATGTCGTCAACTCCGACGACTATATCTTCCGCAACACCTTCCGCGACATCCGCACCATCCTCGAGCGGATGGCCGAGTCCGGCACCAAGTTCGAGCATGAATGCTACGATGTCGGGCATCTCTACAA
>NZ_CAXUEK010000023.1:0-41608 GCF_964250165.1 uncultured Sphingomonas sp.
GAGAAGGTGACGGCGCTCGCGCCCTGGTTCCACAACATCGATCTGGGCGGCGGCGTCGAGACCGCGCCCGACCATTTCCTCGGCGACTATCCGCGCTTCAAATATGCCCGTTTCGCCGACGCGTTGCCCACCGACCTGAGCGGCAAGACCGTGCTCGACATCGGCTGCAACGCGGGCTTCTACTCGGTCGAGATGGCCAAACGCGGCGCGGCCCGGGTGCTCGGCATCGATGCGGACGAACGTTATCTCGCCCAGGCGCGGCTCGCGACGGCGACGCTGGGGTTCGCGGATGTCGAGTTCCGCAACCTCTCGGTCTATGACGTCGGCGCGCTCGGCGAGCGGTTCGACCTCGTGATCTTCATGGGCGTGCTCTACCATCTGCGCCATCCGCTGCTCGCGCTCGATCTCATCCGCGAGCATGTCGCCGGCGATCTGATGCTGTTCCAGACGATGCAGCAGGGCTCCACGGCGGGCTGGCAGCCGATTGAGGATCATCCCTTCCACAAGCCCGGCACGTTCGAGCCGCCCGCCTTTTTCGACGCGGTGGCCTACCCCAAGATGCACTTCATCGAGCGGCGGTTCGCCGGCGACTGGACCAATTGGTGGGCGCCCAACCGGGCCTGCTCGGAGGCGATGCTGCGCGCCGCCGGCTTCACGGTCGAGGCGCATCCCGAAGATGAAGTGTATCTCTGCCGGGTCGCGCCGGTGCCCTATGCCGAGTGGGGTCCGGCCGCGGTCTATCCGGCGCGGGAGGCGGCGCGATGACCGTCGAAGCCGCGATGATCTGGAACGAGCCCAACAACAAGTCGCACTGGGATCCGGCGCTCGACCCCGACTGGTCGATCTTCGCCGACACGGTGACGCTCGCCGGCAAGGCGATCGCGCGCGTCAACCCGGCGCTCACCCGCGTGCTCGGCGGCATGAGCCCGATCGACCCGCTCTGGGTGCGGCGGATGCAGGGCCATGGCGGGCTCGACCAGGTCGACGTGGTGGCGGTGCACGGCTTTCCGCTCGACTGGAACCTGTGGTCGATCCACGATTGGCCGGCCAAGGTCGCCGAGATCGAGGCGGTGACCGACAAGCCGGTTTGGGTGACCGAGGTCGGCGTCGGTTCGTTCGGGGCGGAGGAGGTGCAGGTCTTCGGCGTGCAGCGGACCGCCGAGCTGCTGATCGGCCGCGTGCCGCGTGTCTATTGGTATTCGCTGATGGATCTGCCGATGGAATGGGGCGCGACGACCCGCCATCGCGAGGCCGAGGGCTCCAGCTATTACCGGCATTTCTACATGGGCCTGATCCGCGCCGACGGGACACCCAAACCGGCGCTGGAACATTATGCGCGAGTGGCGGGCGAGATGGGGCTGATGCAGTGGTTTCATTTCGAGGATCCGCGGCTCGACGACGCGGTCCGCTGGATGAAGCGGCTGGGGACGAAGCGGCTGCGCACGGGGCTGAGCTGGGCCGATCGTCACCGCCCGGGCGCGCTCGACTGGTTCGATCGGCAGATGGCGGCGCTGGCCGATTTCGACCTGACCGTCACCTTCTGCTTCACCCCCGAGCATCTCGGCGTCGAGCCGCACCACACCAGCCCCGCGCGCGATCCGCAGCAGTTCGCCGACTTCTGCCAGGAGATGATCGAGCGCTATGCGCCGGCGATGGTGCGGGCCGCCTCGGCAGCGGCCTGACGCGGCGGCTCAGCTGCGCCAGGGCGAGCTTACCACCATCAGCCGCGGCCCGGCATGCGCGAGCAGCGCGGTGCGCAGGCGGGCGGCGCGGCGCGAATGGAGCAGCCGCTCCCACCAGTGACGGAGCACCAGCTCGGGGATGAGGATCGCCACCGAGCGCCCGGGCGTGTCGGCGTCGATGCGGTCGACCAGCTCGAGCAGCGGCCCCTGGATGTCGCGATAGGGCGCGGCGATCTGGACCAGCCGGGGCGGTCGCTGGCCGGTTTCGCGCACCGGTGCGGCGATCTCACGCTCGAAGGCGCGCCGGCGTTCGGCGATCCGCTCGTCCTCGTCCGGTCCGCCGAGGCTCAGCAGATGGACGGCAATCACGTCCGGCGACAAGGTCATCGCGAACCGCAGCGCCCGATCGGTCATGCGGTTGCGTTCCTCATAGGCGACCAGCACCGTCGGCGGCTCGGTCTCCTCGACGCTGAATGCCTCCCGGCTCCGCAGCCGGTGGTTGAGCCGGGAATAATAGCGCTTTACCGCGAGCAGCACGCCGATCGCGAGCGGGGCCGCCAGCACCACGATCCACGCGCCTTCCAGGAACTTGGCCGCCAGGATCACCGCGAGCGCGACCATCGTCGTCCCCGCGCCGAGCGCGTTCAGGGCCAGCCGGCCGGCATTGCGGCCTTCCTGCTTGCGCCAATGCGCCACCATGCCGAGCTGGCTCATCGTGAAGGTGAGGAACGCGCCGATCGCGAACAGCGGGATCAGCCGGTCGGTGATGCCGCCGAACACGATCAACAGCCCGCCGGCCGTGACGGTCAGGAACAGCACGCCCACCGAGAAGACCAGCCGCCGATCCGCCACGGCGAAGGCGCGCGGCAGATAATCGTCGAGCGCCACCAGCCGGCACAGCCGCGGGAAGCCGACGAAGCTGGTGTTGGCGGACAGGCACAGCACCGCGAGCAGGCTCGCCATGGCGACGTAGTAGACGACGCCGCGGCCCGCGATGGCGGCGGTGAGCTGCGACAGCACGCTCTGGTAACCGGGCTTGGCCTGGTCCATCGCGCCGAGGCCATAGCCGTGCGCCACCAGCGCGATGCCCGCGAGCAGCAGCCCGAGCACCCCGCAGATGAGGGTCAGCGTCCAGTGCGCGTGCCTGACTACCGGCTCCTTGAACGCACCGACACCGTTCGACACCGCCTCCACCCCGGTCATCGCGGTGCAGCCCGCCGCGAAGGCGCGCAGCAGCAGCCACAGCCCGACCGCCTCGGTGCCGCGGGCGAGCGCAGGCGGCGGCACGACAGGATGAGGATGGCCGCCGGTTAGCACGATCTGCGCCACGCCCCAGGCGATCAGCGCGAGGAAGCTCGCAATGAAGACGTAGGTCGGCAGCGCGAACAGCCAGCCCGCCTCGCGCGTCCCGCGCAGGTTGGCGAGCGCCACGACGGCAAGGACGCCGAGGCACAGCGGGAGCGTCCAGGGATGCAGCGCCGGCACCGACGAGGTGAGCGCGCCGACCCCCGCCGAAATGCCCACCGCCACGTTCAGCACGTAATCGATCATCAGCGCCGCGGCCGCCACCAGCGAGGCGGCGGCGCCGAGATTCTCCTTGGCGACCGTGTAGGCGCCGCCGTTCGACGGGTAGGCGACCACCGTCTGCCGGTACGACAGGTACAGAACCACCAGCAGTACGACGATCGGCGCGATCACCCAGCCGACCCAGGCGAGGCTCGCTGCGCCGAGCGGAATCAGAATGGTGAGCGCCGCTTCCGGCCCGTAGGAAGATGAGCCCAACCCATCCAGCCCCATCGCCGGCACCGCCGCCACCCAGCCGATCTTCTGCTCCTCCCCTTCGCGGTTGGCGAGGCGGCGGCCGAGGAGCAGATCGATCATCTTCATTGCTGGACCTAACGCCGCTGTCCCGACTTGGTTCTGGACGCGTCGCCGCCGAGCGGGCATCGGCACCGGCGATGAGCGAGATGATGGATGCGGCGGTGCTGACGGCGCCCGGAAACATGGACCTGGCCCAGGTCCCGGCGCCCACGCCCGGCCCGGGGGAAGTGCGGGTGCGGCTGGAAGGCTGCGGCGTCTGCGCCTCCAATGTCGAGCCCTTCGAAGGCCAGCCGTGGTCCAGCTTTCCCGGCGAGCCCGGCGGGATGGGGCATGAAGGCTGGGGCGTCGTCGACGCGGTCGGCGACGGGGTGACGACGCCGGCGATCGGGGATCGCGTGGCGTTTCTGGGCGGCTGGAGCTTCGCGGGCCGGGAGGTGGTCGCGGCCGACCGGACGGTGACGCTACCCCCTGCCCTGTCCGGCCGGCCGATGCCCGGCGAGCCGCTCGGCTGCGCATTCAACATCTTCCGGCGCAGCGCGATCGAGCTGGGCCAGACGGTGGCGATCGTCGGCATCGGCTTCCTCGGCGCGGTGCTGACCAGGCTGGCGAGCGACGCCGGCGCGCGGGTGATCGCGATCTCGCGGCGCGCGGAGTCGCTGGACCTCGCGCGGCGCTACGGCGCGGCCGAGACGATCCCCATGCACGATCACCATGCGATCATCGCCGAGGTGCAGCGGCTCACCGACGGCCGCGGCTGCGATCGGGTGATCGAGGCGGTGGGCAAGCAATGGCCGCTCGATCTTGCCGGCGAGCTGGTCGCCGAGGGCGGCCGGCTGGTGATCGCGGGCTATCATCAGGATGGCCCACGTCAGGTGTCAATGCAGATGTGGAACTGGAAGGGCATCGACGTGGTCAACGCCCACGAGCGCGATCCTGCGGTGCAGATGCGCGGGCTGCGCGAGGCGATCGACGCGGTGGCGAGCGGCCGGCTGGAGCTCGCGCCGCTGCTGACCCACCGGTATCCGCTCGCGCAGGTCGGTGCGGCGATCGCGGCGACGCGCGACAAGCCGGCGGGTTTCGTGAAGGCCTGGATCGATCTCGACCCGTCATGAAGCGCATCGGATTTCTCGGCACCGGCTGGATCGGGCGGCACCGGATGGCGGCGATGCTGGAGACGGGCCTGGTCGCGGCGGTCGGGATCGCCGATCCTTCGCCGGAGATGGCCGCGGAGGCGCACGCCCTCGCGCCCGACGCGGCCGTGGTCGAAGGGCTCGACGGCCTGCTCGCGCTCGACCTGGACGGCGTGGTGATCGCGACCCCGTCCGCGCTCCATGCCGAGCAGTCGATCAAGGCGCTCGACGCCGGCGTGGCGGTGTTCTGCCAGAAGCCGCTGGGGCGCAACGCCGGCGAGGCGGAGGCCGTGATCGCCGCGGCGCGGGCCATGGATCGGCTGCTCTGCGTCGACTTCTCCTACCGTTACACCGCCGGCATGCAGGCGATCGCGCCGCTGGTCCGCGACGGCGCGCTGGGCGAGCTGTTTGCGGTCGATCTGACCTTCCACAACGCCTACGGCCCGGACAAGCCCTGGTTCTACGACCGCGCGCAATCGGGCGGCGGGTGCGTGATGGATCTGGGCGTTCACCTGGTCGACCTCGCGCTCTGGGCGCTGGACTTTCCGACAGTCGAGGGCGCCGTCGCGGCCGAGCTGCGCGCCGGCGGCCAGCTGCTGTCGTCCGGATCGAGCGAGGTGGAGGACTATGCCGCCGCCCAGTTCCGGCTGGCGAACGGCGTCGCGGTGCGGCTCGCCTGCTCCTGGCGACTGCATGCCGGCCAGGATGCGGTCATCGAGGCGGCGTTCTACGGCACGCGCGGCGGCGCGGCGCTACGCAATGTCGCGGGCAGCTTCTACGACTTCACCGCCGAACGGTTCGACGGCACGCGCGCGGAAGGGCTGACGCAAGGTCCGGACGACTGGGGTGGGCGCGCCGCGGCCGACTGGGCGCGCCGTCTGGCGGGGGGCGAACGCTTCGACCCCGCTACCGCGGAGCTGGCGCAGGTCGCCCGCGCGCTCGATGCGGTGTACGCCGCGGCAGGCTGACCGCCCAACCGGCTTATCTCACATCCTCGGTTGCCCCCACCTCGTCGGCGGGGCAGGGCCTGCTCATGCGCAGCCTGCTCGCCATCCTGCTGACCCTGCTCCCGAGCCTGGCGACGGCACAGACCGTCGCGCCGGGCGCCTGGGACGTCACCTCGACCGTTGTCGAGTTTTCTATTCCCGGCGTGCCGAGATTCCTGCAACGGATGGCGCGCGGCAAGGCCAAGGCCGAACACAAGCGTCTGGCGGCCGGCCAGGGTGTGGCCGAACTGCTCGCGCCGGATCCCAAGGCGAATTGTCACGTCGACAGCCAGAGCATCGCCGACGGCCGCTACGCTCAAGGGCTCACCTGTCCGCAGAAGCGCGGCGAGCCGGTCCGCATCGTCCGGACCGGCATTTATGACGCGACCGGCTTTACGGGTCGCGCCACCGTGACGGGGACGACCCCGCGAGGGGCGCTGCGCATCGCGCTCGACCAGCGCGCCGCCCGCGTCGGCCGCTAGCGGCGGACGGCCTTTCGCAACGCCTTCAATCTCGGTCTGCGGCGCGTCCGCCGATCCCGCGTTCCCGCGCCCAGATTACCGCCGCGCTACGCCGATTGACGCCGATCTTGGCATAAAGACGCGACACATGGTTGCGCACCGTGTTGCCGGACAGGCCCAGGCGACCGGCGATCGCCCGGTCGTCGAGCCCCTCGCACAGCAGCTCCAGCACCTCGCGCTCGCGCCTGCTCAGCTCGCCCGTCGCCGGCGCCGACGCGACGCCGCTACCGCGCAGGGTGGCGAGCTTGTCCATGATCGAGCGGCTGAACCAGCTCGCATCCTTCATCACGGCCTCGATCGCCTCGACCAGCTCGATCTCGCTGTGGCGCCGCGCGGTTACATCCTGATAGAGCCATAGCACGCAGCGCTCGCCGCGGACGTCGACCGCCTCCGCGGAAACGAGACAATCGACGGGATCGCCGTCCTTCGGCAGGATGCGGACGTCGCACGTCCGGAGCCCGCCGCGGCGTTCGATCTCCTCCTCCATGGATTGGCGCAGGGCTGCGTCGTTCCACAGCTGGAAGTCGTCCGCCACGCGACCGACGAGCTCATGCCCGGTCCTGCCGGTCAGCCGTGAAAACGCCTCGTTGACCTCGACGAGGCGATGATCCGGCAGCAACGTGACCGCCATCGCCACCGGCGCGAGCCGGAACATCGTCGTCGAGCGGTGCTCGCTCGATCGCAGCGCGTGCTCCGCCTTCCGCCGCGGTTCCAGATCGGCGAAGGTGAACAGCATGCAGGCCTGCTCCGCCACCTCGATCGGCTGGCCGGCAAGGATCACGAGCCGCGTCGAACCGTCCGGCAGCGGCAGCTGCGCCTCAACCTGCGGAATGGTCGCGCCGGCCGCCAGCCGCTCGGCGACATAGGCGTGGCGCTCGGCCCGGGCGAGAATGTCGAGGTCGCGCAGGTGCCGCCCCTCGATCGCGTCGCGCGGGCAGCCGCACAGCTCGGCGAAGCCCGCGTTCACGCGGATGTAGCGCTGGTCCGCCAGGCGCAGGATCAGGGCGGGCGCCGGATTGGCCTGGAACATCGCCTCGAACCGCGCCTCGGCGTCATAGCGCTCGGACACGTCCTGGATCACTAGCGCCAGGCAATCGGGGTCACCGCCGTCCTCGTCCATCACGACGTCGTGGACGGCGTGGGTCCAGCGCGGCTCGTTGGTGCCGATCGGCGCCACTTCGACTACCATGTCGGGGAAACTCTCGCCCGCCAGCATCCGCATGATGGGGTATTCACGCTTGGGCAGGCGGTGGTGGTTGCGGTAGCGCAGGCAGAAACGCTGGCAATAGTCGTCGGCGGTCGCGCCCAGCTCCTCGCGATTGCCGACGCCATGCATCCGCAGCGCGGCGGCGTTCGCCCCGATCAGCGTGCCGGACGGATCGACGAGGATAATGCCGGCGGTCAGGTCGGCCATCAGCTGCTCCAGGTGGCGCAGCGTCGGCGGCGGGGGCGTGTTCGTCCGATCTTGTCCCATGTCGTGAAAGCGCCGTGATCCTCGCGGAGTTCCTGGGTACAACCCCATATGCTACCAACGGCATCGTTACATCAGCACCTATCGATGCCCGAACTGCAGCAGCGTCCGCTGAACGTCCTCTCGCAATCGGCGTTGATGCAGCCGGACTATCCAGGTGCACCGGTATTCCGCCGCGTGTGCAGCGAAGTCGGAGGGTAACATGGGTCTTCTCGTTCTTCTCGTCGTCGGCGGCATCATCGGCTGGATCGCCAGCATGATCATGCGGGACAACACCGGCCTCTTCCTCAACATCGTCGTCGGCATCGTCGGGGCGATCCTGGCCGGGTTCATCGTCACCCCGCTGATCGGCGGCGCGCCGATCACCAGCGGCGTCATCGGCATTCAGTCGATCATCGTGTCGCTGCTGGGCGCGATCGTGCTGCTCGCGATCATCAACCTGGTCCGTCGCGGCTCCGTGCGCTGAGCGGCGATCGCTCGGGCGGCGGGCAGCGCGGATCGACGCCCCCGGCGCCCGGGCGGCCCCATCTCATCTACCGGGGCGTTGATCCGCGCACACGATAAAAGTTCACCAAGGAGAGAGCTATGCGCATCTCGATTATCCTGGCCGCCGCGGCGGCGACCGTGGCCACGGGCGCGTTCGCCCAGGCCAACGCGGGATCCCACAACCCGGCGATGAAGAACGCCGCGGTCCATACGACCGCGATGGCGGCCAAGGGCCGCAACTCGTTCACCGAGGCACAGGCGCGCGGGCGCATCGCCAAGGGCGGCTACAGCGCGGTGAGCAAGCTCACCAAGAACCGGAACGGCGTCTGGCAGGGCACGGCGATGAAGGGCGGCGCCAAGGTGAACGTCGCGCTCGACTACAAGGGCAACGTCACCGTCCATTGATCCCCAATTACGGAGAGCGACCATGTCAAAGACCATCACCCGCCTGTTCGACGATTACTCCGATGCCACCGCCGCAGTGCGCGAACTGGAGGGGCTGGGCATCAGCCATGACGAGATCAGCATCGTCGCCAACAACGCCCATGGTCGCGAGGTGAACGATCACGACGGCGTCAACGATCACGACGGCGTCAACGACCACGGCGACGTCAGCCGCGGCACCTCGACGGGCGCGCTGCTGGGCGGCGCGGGCGGTCTGCTGGCGGGCCTCGGTCTGCTGGCGATCCCGGGGCTGGGCCCGGTCGTCGCCGCCGGCTGGCTCGCCGCCACAGCGGTCGGCGCGGGCATCGGTGCGGCGGGGGGCGCCGCGACCGGCGGCCTCGTCGGCGCGCTCAAGAACAGCGGCCACAGCGAGGAGGAGGCGAACGTCTATTCCGAAGGCGTGCGGCGCGGCGGCACGCTGGTCAGCGCCAAGGTGGCCGACGGCCATGTCGCGCAGGCCGAGGCGGTGCTGGACCGTAACAAGTCGGTCGACGCGACGACCCGCGGCGCCGCATATCGCCAGTCCGGCTGGAGTTCCTTCGATGCCGATGCTCCGGCGTACACACGCGATCAGGTCGACCAGGAGCGTAACCGCTACGGGGCCACGGCCGCAGCAGGCGTTGACCGATATTGATGGCGTGCCGCAGCCCGGTCCTGGGTCATCCGCCGGAGCGCTGGTTCAGAGCGCGCCGGCGGCCGGCGAATTAGCTCGCTACGGCCGACAATCGGGGCGGGAGGTCGTTCGATCTCCCGCCCTCGGCTGTGTGTCGGCCGCATTCGGCGCCTGTCGCCAGCGCGCGCATTCGAGCCGGATTCATGCTTGAAATGGCCGAAACGGCCCCCAGATCACCGCTGCGGCGCCGGATGGGCCGCACGGGCGTCGCGCCATCGGCGGGCGCTCGGTCAACATCAACTCGCTCAGCAGAGGATTTGATATGCGACTCGATCTCACCCCCTATCGCCGCTCGACGATCGGTTTCGACCGGCTGTTCGACATGCTCGAGACCAGCGCCCGCGGCACGACCGCAGACAATTACCCGCCCTTCAATCTCGAGCGACTGGCCGAGGATCGCTATCGCATCACGCTCGCGGTCGCCGGTTTCACCCGCGACGAAATCGACATCACGGCGCAGCAGAACCTGCTGCTGGTCGCCGGCCGCAAGGATGATAAGGCGCCCTCCGGCGATTTCCTTCATGTCGGCATCGCCAACCGTTCGTTCGAGCGCCGCTTCGAACTGGCCGACTTCGTGCTGGTGCAGGATGCACGACTGAACGACGGGTTGCTGGTGATCGACCTGGTTCGTGAGATCCCCGAGACGATGAAGCCCAAGACCGTGGCGATCAAGACGGGTGCGCCGCTGGCCGCCGTCGAGAATGCGACCGACACGGCGCAGGCCGCGTAATCGACCTCAGGCAAGGCTCCGGCGATAATCCGGGGCCTTGCCTTTCTCAGGCGGCGATACGCCGAGCCGAGTTTGGCGCGATCGCGGGCAGCGTTCTCAAGCCGGGCCGGGCAAACCAGTAACCCTGCTGATACCGGATGCCCAAGTCGCGCAGCACGCGGTACTCCGCCTCGGTTTCGATGCCCTCGGCGATCACCGCGATATCCATCTTGGTGAGCATCCTGACGATGCCTTCGACGATCAGCCGCCGCGGCAGGCTTGCGTCGATGTCGCGGATCAGCTCCATGTCCAGCTTGACCAGATCGGTCTGGAAGCGGGCGAGCAGCCCCAGCCCGGCATGGCCGGCGCCGAAGTCGTCCAGCGCGGTCGCGAAGCCCATCCGGCGATAGCTGTCGACGATATTGGCGACATGCGCGGTATCGGTCATCTGCTCGTTCTCGGTGAACTCGAAGATCAGCCGCCCGGTCGGGAAACCGACGGCGCGTGCGGTCTTGAGGGTCACCTGGATGCAGGCGACGGGCGAGTAGATGGCGTTGGGCAGGAAGTTGATCGACAGCCTGGCCCCGGTGTCGATGATGCCCGCGGCCACCGACTGCTCGATCGCGGCGATTCGGCACTGCTGATCGAAGGCGTAGCGGTCGGCCGAGGTGACGCGGGACAGGACCTCGGCCGCACCCTCGCCATTGTTGCCGCGCAGCAGTGCCTCATAGGCATAGGGTCGCCCGGTCTCGACATCGACGATCGGCTGAAACGCCATCGACAGGCCGAAATCCTCCGCCCGTGTCCGGCAACCCTCACACGTCATGCTGACCTTGCCTCGCTTGACCGAACACCGCGACTAGCGGCCAGTGCCTAAGAAGGCGTTTCCGGTCAGACCAGCCGGCTCTGCTTCACCGCCGCGGCGATGAAGCTGGCGAACAGCGGGTGCGGGTCGAACGGCTTGCTCTTCAGCTCCGGGTGGAACTGAACGCCGACGAACCAGGGGTGATCGGGGCGCTCGACGATCTCGGGCAGCGTGCCGTCGGGCGACATGCCGCTGAACACCAGCCCGCCCTTCTCCAGCGCGTCGCGATAGCCGGTATTGACCTCGTAGCGATGCCGGTGGCGCTCGCTGATCGTGGTTTCGCCATAGATGGTCGAGACGACCGAGTTGCCGTCCAGCCGCGCCTCATAGGCGCCGAGCCGCATCGTGCCGCCGAGATCGCCCGCCGCCTCGCGCTTTTCCAGCCCGGCAGGCCCCATCCATTCGGTGATGAGACCGACCACCGGCTCGGACGTCGGACCGAACTCGGTCGAGGAGGCCGCGGCGATGCCGGCCAGGTCGCGCGCGCCTTCGACGCACGCCATCTGCATGCCGAAACAGATGCCGAAATATGGCACCCGACGCTCGCGCGCGAAGCGGACGCTGGCGATCTTGCCCTCCGCGCCACGCTCGCCAAACGCGCCGGGAACGAGGATCGCGTGGCAGGGCTCCAGCGCCCCGGCGACGTCCTCCCCCTCGCCCTCGAATAGCTCGGCGTCGATCCAGCGGATGTTGACGCGCACCCGGTTGGCGATGCCGCCATGGACCAGCGCTTCGTTGAGCGACTTGTAGGCGTCCTGCAGCCCGACATATTTGCCGACGACACCGACGGTCACCTCGCCCTCGGGGTTGGTCAGCCGGTCGACGATGTCGCGCCAGCGGCCGAGATCGGGCGCGGCGCCGGGCTCGATCCCGAAGGCCCGCAGTACCTCCTCGTCCAGCCCCTCGGCATGGTATTGGAGGGGGACCGCATAGATGCTCTTGGCGTCCAGCGCCGGGATCACGGCGGAGGCCGGCACATTGCAGAACAGCGCGATCTTCGCGCGCTCGGACGCGGGCAGCGGCTGCTCGCAGCGGCACACCAGCACGTCGGGCCGGACGCCGAGCGCGGCGAGCTCGCGCACCGAATGCTGGGTCGGCTTGGTCTTCAGCTCGCCGGCCGCCGAGATGTAGGGGACGAGCGTGACGTGGACCGACACCGAACGGCCGCGGCCCAGATCATTCCTGAGCTGGCGGATCGCCTCGATGAAGGGCAGCGACTCGATATCGCCCACCGTGCCGCCGATCTCGCACAGCACGAAATCCAGATCGTCGGTCTCGGCACGCGCGAAGGCCTTGATCGCGTCGGTGACGTGCGGGATCACCTGCACCGTCGCGCCGAGATAGTCGCCGCGGCGCTCGCGCTCGATGATCGTCTTGTAGATGCGGCCGCTGGTGATGTTGTCCGACTGGCGCGAGGCGACGCCGGTGAAGCGCTCGTAATGTCCCAGATCCAGGTCCGTCTCGGCGCCGTCGTCGGTCACGTAGACCTCGCCGTGCTGGTAGGGGCTCATCGTCCCCGGATCGACGTTCAGATAGGGATCGAACTTGCGGAGGCGCACACGGTAGCCACGCGCCTGCAGCAGGGCGGCGAGCGAGGCGGCCATGAGGCCTTTGCCGAGCGAAGACACCACGCCGCCGGTAATGAAGATGAACCGGGCCATGGGAACCATCGGATAGCGGCAAACGGACGCGCGCGGCAAGCACCCGCGCGACGGAAGATCGCTCGCGCCGGCGGATCAGTGGGCGAGCGGGACCGACGAGTTGTCGGGGGGCGACGCCGGCGCGGCGGCATTGGGCGCGGCAGCGGGCGGCGCGCCGGGATCGATCGCCGGCGGCGGCACCGCGGTGGGCGCGGTCGCGGCGCGGCGGGCGAGCGAGGTGTCGAGCGCCTGATTGTGCCGGGTGGCTGCCAGGAAGGCGAGCAGGATCGAGAGCGCCACGAACAGCGCCGCGGACACCGAGGTGGCGCGCGTCAGGAAATCGGCCGCTCCGCGCGCGCTCATCAGCCCGGACGGGCTGCCGCCCATGCCCAGGCCACCGCCCTCCGAGCGCTGCATCAGGATGAAGGTCACCAGCACCGCGGCGACGATCGCGTGGAGGACGAGCAGGAAGGGAAACATGGCGCGGGCGTGCTCTTTCTGACCGGGACGTCGGCGGGGACATAGGCGAGCCCCCCCGCGCGATCAACCGCGCCGCCGGTCCGCCGGTCTGCCCCGCAATGTGCCGGGCCGCGCGAAACCAGGGCTTCGGCAGGGCGTTATGGTGGGGCACACGATCGGAAAAGAGCGATGCGCTTGGCGACGGCCGGCCCTACCCTGTCGAACTGGATGGCCACGCTGGTGGACTATGTCCGCTCGGGCGAGCCCGACCTCACCAACCGGCAGATGGCCCTGCTGATGGTGGTCTACCTCAATCCCGGGCCACACACCGTCCGCGGTCTGGCGCGCGCGCTCAACGTCTCCAAGCCGGTGGTGACGCGCGCCTTGAACAGGCTGGGCGCGCTCGGCTATCTGCGCCGCCAGCGGGACGACAGCGACAAGCGCAACATCTTCGTCGCGCGCACGTCCCAGGGAGCCGAGTTTCTTGAAGAGTTCGGGCAATTCATCGGCGAACGAGACCCCCGGCCCGCGCTCTTCCATCACGTCGCCGCGTAGCGTCTTCGCGCTCACCGGCCCTTCCGTGCGCTTTGACCCGCAGACGCACGCCGTGCGCGGCGACCTGGCCGATGTGCGGCTGGCGGCGCAGGTGTTCGCGCCGCACTACGCCGCGCCGATCACCTGTGTGGCGGGGCGAACCGCGGGCGTGTTCGCCGAGCGCGACGGCGGCGAACGGCTGGCCGAGCTGGCGCCCGGCGACGCGTTCGAGCTGCTCGAGCTAGCCGGTATGCATGGCTGGGGCATCGCCACGGCGGCGGGCCGCGTCGGCTATGTCGACCGCGCCGCGCTGGAGCTGGCGTGACCGTCTGCGTCTTCATCGATGGGGCGGCGGGGACCACGGGCCTGGAGATCGCCGACCGGCTGGCGGGGCGGACCGACCTGTCGCTGCTGACGCTCGAGGACGCGCGGCGCAAGGATCCGGCCGCACGGCGCGAGGCGCTGAACGACGCCGACGTCGCGATCCTGTGCCTGCCCGACGACGCGGCGCGCGAGGCGGTGGCGCTGATCGACGGGACGACGCGGGTGATCGACGCCTCCAGCGCACACCGGACGGCCGACGGCTGGACCTATGGCTTTCCGGAGCTGGGGTTCGAGGTGGCCGACGCACGCCGGGTGGCGAACCCGGGCTGCTATCCGACTGGCTTCCTGGCGCTGGTCGTGCCGTTGCTCCGTGCCGGTCTCCTGCCCCCGGACTGGCCGCTGACCGTCAATGCCGTTTCGGGCTATTCCGGCGGCGGCAAAACGCTGATCGAGCGGTTCGACGCGGCGCCCGATCTGGCGTTTCGCGATTATGGCTTCGGCCTTGCCCACAAGCATGTGCCCGAGATGACCGTTCATGCCGGGCTGAGCCATCCTCCGGTGTTCGCGCCGATGGTGTCGCGCGCCTATCGCGGCATGATCGTCGAGGTGCCCTTGCCGCTCGTCGCGCTGCCGGCGCGGCCGAGCCGGCGGGCGATCCACGACGCCTTGGCGGCCTTCTTTGCAGGCTGGCCGCTGATCCACGTCCATGACGAGGCGCCCGACGAGCTGCTGATGGCGAGCGGCGCGGCGCCGAGCGACCGCCTCGATCTCTACGTCTTCACCGACGCGGCGGAGACGCAGGCGCGACTGGTGGCGACGCTTGATAATCTCGGCAAGGGCGCCGGCGGCGCTGCCGTGCAAAGCCTCAACCTGATGGCCGGGCTCGATCCGCTCGCCGGCCTCGTCCTCTAAGCAAAGGAGCGCCCATGCCGCGCGATCCCGTCAACAAGCTTCTCCTGTTCGGCGCGACCGGCGATCTCGCCCAGCGCATGCTGCTGCCGTCGCTGTATGGCCTGCACGCCGACGGCCTGCTGCCGCAGGGGCTGACGATCGTCGGCGCGGCGCGGACCGAGCACACCGACGACAGCTATCGCGAGTTCGCGAAAAAGGCCCTCGACAAGTTCCTGCCCGAGGATCGCAAGGACGAGTCGGCGGTCGACACCTATCTCCAGCGGCTGGCCTATCAGCCGATCGACATGAGCGACTTCGCCCAGTTCAAGCCGCTGGCGGAAAAGGTCGGCGATGTGACGGGCGGGCTGGCGATCTATCTATCCACTGCGCCGTCGCTGTTCGAGGCCGCCATCACGGGATTGGAACAGGCCGGGCTGGGCGGCCCGACCGTCCGGATCGGGCTGGAGAAGCCGCTCGGCTATGATCTCGCGTCGAGCCAGGAAATCAACGACGCGGTCGCCAAGGTCTTCCCGGAGGACCGCACCTTCCGCATCGATCACTATCTCGGCAAGGAGACGGTGCAGAACATCATGGCGCTGCGCTTCGGCAACACCTTCTTCGAACCGATCTGGAATGCCCGCGGGATCGAGAACGTCCAGATCACCATTGCCGAGACGGTGGGGCTGGAAGAGCGCGCCGGTTATTACGATGGCGCCGGCGCGCTGCGTGACATGGTCGCCAACCACATCCTGCAGCTGCTCGCGCTCGTCGCGATGGAGCCGCCGGCGCGCTACGACAAGACGGCGATCCGCGACGAGAAGGCCAAGGTTTTCCACTCGCTGCGCCGCATCACGCCCGAGGACGTGGGCAAGGTCGTCGTCACGGGGCAATACGGCGCCGGGGCGTCCGGCGGCGAGATCGTCAAGGGCTATACGGACGAGCTCGGCAAGGCATCGGACACCGAGACCTTCGTCGCGATCAAGGCCAATGTCGACAACTGGCGCTGGCAGGGCGTTCCCTTCTACCTGCGCACGGGCAAGCGCCTGCCCGTCCGGCGCAGCGAGATCGCGATCCAGTTCAAGCCGGTGCCGCACTCGATGTTCGCCGGGCGCGGTGGCATGCTCCAGCCCAACGTACTGGTAATTAGGCTGCAGCCGGAGGAATATATCCAGCTGCTGGTGATGGCGAAGGAGCCGGGGCTCGACCGGGACGGCGTCAAGCTGCGCGAGGTGCCGCTCAACCTGTCGCTGGACGCCGAGTTCGCGGGCGCGCGGCGGCGGATCGCGTACGAGCGGCTGCTGCTCGACCTGATCGAGGGCGATCAGACGCTGTTCGTGCGGCGCGACGAGGTGGAGGCGCAATGGACCTGGATCGATTCGATCCGGGCCGGCTGGTCGGCGAACGGCACGCGGCCCAAAAGCTATGCGTCGGGCAGCTGGGGACCGTCTGCCGCCATCGCGCTCACCGAGCGGGACGGCGTGACGTGGCAGGATGATTGAGATGCAGGCGCTCAAGCGAGGACGACGTTGATGACCGAAGAAGTCGAATGGTGGGAATATGACGACGCCACCGAACTGGCCGAGGCGGTGGCGGGCGATGTCCAGTTCGTGATCGAGAGCGCGCTCGACGCGCGGGGCGGCGCGGTGATCGCGCTCGCCGGCGGCAAGACGCCCGCGCCGATCTACGCCAAGCTGGCCGCGGCCAAGCTCGACTGGAAGCGCGTCACGATCGTGCCGGGCGACGAGCGGATCGTGCCGCTGGGCGACCCGCTGTCCAACGTGACGATGATCGCCAAGACCTTCCTGCCCAAGGGCGCGCGGGTGATGCCGATCGTCCCAACCGCGACGCCGGACTACAAGGCGGCCGGCCGCTCCGCCGACGCGCTGCTGCAGGACCTGCACTGGCCGCTCGACCTCTGCCTGCTCGGAATGGGCGAGAACGGGCATACCGCGTCGATCTTCCACGGCCCCGATTATGACGAGGCGCTCTCGGGCCCGCGCGAGCGTCGGGCGCTGGGCGTCATGCCCGAGCCGCTGCCCGAGGAAGCGCCGGTGCCGCGCGTCACGCTCTCGCGGCAGGGGATCGTCACGGCCAAGGCGCTGACCATCGTCATCACCGGCGCCAAGAAGCGCGAGGTGCTGGAGCAGGCGCTGACGGCGGGTGAGTCGTCCCCCTACCCGATCGGCCGCGTGCTCGCGGGCGCGGAGCAGCCGGTGGATATCCACTGGATGGCGTGAGCGGGGCCGCGACGCCGACCGAAGTTCGCTGGGGCGGTTAAACCGCAGGTTTCGCCGCTGAGTTCGTCATCCCCGCGCAGGCGGGGATGACGGCCTGGTCACATGAACCTCCCTCAGATCCCGTGCTCTTTGCGGTACGCCCGCCATTTCGCGACATTGGCGTTATGCTGCTCCAGCGTGTTCGCGAACACGTGCCCGCCCGACCCGTCGGCCACGAAATACAACGCCTGACTCGCCGCCGGATCGAGCACCGCGTCGATTGAGGCGCGGCCGGGATTGGCGATCGGCCCCTTCGGCAGCCCGCGCTCGGCATAGGTGTTGTAGCCATTCTTGGCGTGCAGCTCGGATGCCAGGATGCGGCGACCCAGGGGCTTGCCCTTGGTGATGGGGTAGATGACGGTCGGGTCGGCCTGCAACGGCATGTCGCGCTTCAGCCGGTTGCCATAGACCGCCGCCACCAGCCGCCGCTCGGACGGCTTGCCGGTTTCCTTCTCGACGATCGAGGCGAGGACGATCGCCTCGGCGGGGGTCTTGACCGCGATCCCCGGTTTGCGGTGCGCCCACGCCTCGGCGAGATAGGTCCGCATCGCGCGCTGCATCCGTTTGGCCACGCTCGCACGCGTGTCGCCCTTGCCGAACGCGTAGCTGTCGGGCAGCACCGAGCCTTCGGGCGGCAGCGGCGCGGGACCGGTCAGCCCGTCGGCATGCTCCAGCGCCTCCTGCACCAGCACCGCCGGCCAGCCCTCCGGCACGACCACCAGGCGCTGCATCGTGCGGCCGCTTTGCAGCAGGCCGAGCAGGCGGGCGGCGCTGATGTGGGCGGGCAGGCGGTATTCGCCCGCCTTGACCCCGGCGCCCGAACCAAAGGCGCGCGCGAACAGCCGGAAGGTGCGGGCGGAGCGGATCGCGCCCGCCTTCTCCAGGTCGCGCGCGGTAGTGGCGAGCGTGGCGCCGTCGGGCACCTGGAAGGCGAGCGTGCGCGGGTTCGGCCCCGCGCCGCTCCAGCCATGAACGACCCAGAGCAGCGCGGCAACGGCGATCAGCGCCGCGGTCAGCCCGGAGCAGCCGAGCCGCCTCACCCGGCCTGCCCGCCGGCTCGCGCCGTCACACTGCCCTCATCACCAGCGACGCATTCGTGCCGCCGAAGCCGAAGCTGTTGTTCAGCACCGCCCGGATCGGCCGCTCCTTCGCCCGATGCGGCACCAGATCGACACCCGCGCAATTCTGGCTGGGATTGTCCAGGTTGAGCGTCGGCGGCGCGATCTGGTCGCGCAGGGCGAGCATGCAGAAGATCGACTCGACCGCGCCCGCGCCGCCGAGCAGGTGGCCGATCGCCGACTTGGTCGAGCTCATCGACAGGCCGCCCATCGCATCGCCGAACAGCCGCCGCACCGCGCCCAGTTCCAGCTCGTCGCCCAATGGCGTCGAGGTGCCGTGCGCGTTGATATAGTCGATGTCGTCCAGCGCCAGCCCGGACTTCTTCATCGCCATCTGCATCGCGCGATAGGCGCCCGAGCCTTCCGGGTGCGGCGCGGTGACGTGATAGGCGTCGCCCGACAGGCCATAGCCGATCACCTCGGCATACATCTTCGCACCGCGCGCCTTGGCACGCTCATATTCCTCCAGCGCGACGACGCCAGCACCCTCGCCCATGACGAAGCCGTCGCGGTCCTTGTCGTAGGGACGGCTTGCGCGCCACGGCTCGTCTCGGAAGCCCGTCGACAGCGCGCGTGCCTGGCCGAAGCCGGCGATGCCGATCGGGCAGATCGCGCCCTCCGCGCCGCCCGCCAGCATGACGTCGGCATCGTCCATCGCGATCATCCGCGCCGCATCGCCGATCGAGTGCGCGCCCGTCGAGCACGCGGTCACCACCGCGTGGTTCGGTCCCATCAACCCGTATTTGATCGAGACCTGGCCGGAGATGAGGTTGATGAGGCGGCCGTGGACGAAATGCGGGCTGACGCGCTTGGGCCCCTTCTCGGCCAGCACCAGCGATTCGCTCTCGATCCCCGGCAGCCCGCCGATGCCCGCGCCGATCGAGCAGCCCGCGCGGAACCGCTCCTCCTCGCTCATGTCGAGCAGGCCGGCGTCCTCGATCGCCTGCCCAGCGGCGTCGATGCCGTAGACGATGAAGGGGTCGACCTGGCGCTGCACCTTGTGGTCGACGCGCTTGTTCGGATCGAACCCGTAGGCGTGATCCGCGGGTTTCACCTCGCAGGCGTAATTGGTGTGGTAATCGGTCGCGTCGAAGCGCGTGATCGTGGCCGCACCCGATCTGGCGGCGGTGATGTTGGCCCAAGCCGTCTCGACGTCGCTGCCCAGCGGCGTGACGAGCCCCAGTCCGGTGACGACGACGCGACGCATCCCTTATCCCTCTCGTGCCCTGACGAAAACGGCTCCCGGCCCGTGGCCCGGGCGGGAGCCGTTCGAAACCTTCGTCAGCCGTGGCTCAGCCCTGATGCTCGTCGATATAGGCGATGGCGTCCTTGACCGTGGTGATCTTCTCGGCGGCGTCGTCGGGGATCTCCACCCCGAACTCCTCCTCGAACGCCATCACCAGCTCGACGATGTCGAGCGAGTCCGCGCCGAGATCGTCGATGAAGCTGGCATCCTCCGTCACCTTGTCGGCCTCGACGCCGAGGTGCTCGACGACGATCTTCTTCACGCGGTCGGCGGTCTCGCTCATGGTCTTCCCTCTTGGGTGTGGTGTTTCCTGAACGTCCGTAGAACGCAGGGCGTTGCCGTGCAAGCGGGGGACGGATCCAGATCAGGACGGCGCCCGCCCGTCACCCCAGCATCGCCATGCCGCCGTTGACGTGCAGCGTCTGCCCGGTGACGTACCCCGCCTCGCGCGACGCGAGATAGACGACGGCCGCGCCGACATCCTCGCCGCTGCCCAGATCGCCCGCAGGAATGCGGCCGAGCAGCGCCGCCTTCTGCGCCTCCGGCAGCCCGTCGGTCATTGCCGAGCGGATGAAGCCCGGCGCCACGCAGTTGA
This sequence comes from uncultured Sphingomonas sp., assembly GCF_964250165.1. Lineage (GTDB taxonomy): Bacteria > Pseudomonadota > Alphaproteobacteria > Sphingomonadales > Sphingomonadaceae > Sphingomonas. Next base: position 19,872 of record NZ_CAXUEK010000023.1, read on the forward strand.
CGGTGATCCGCCGGCTGGCGAGTTCCTGCGCCAGGGCCTTGGACATGGCCGTCAGCCCGCCCTTGGAGGCGGCGTAGTTGGCCTGGCCGGGATTGCCCGTCGCGCCGACCACGGAGGTGATGGAGACGATCCGTCCGAACCGCTGCTTCATCATCGGCTTGGCGGCGGCGCGGATCAGGCGGAACGCCGCCTCCAGATTGACGCGGATGACGGTGTCCCACTCGTCGTCCTTCATCCGCAGGACGAGGTTGTCGCGCGTCACCCCGGCATTGTTGACCAGGATGTCCAGTCGCCCGCCCAGCGCCGCCGCCGCGGCGGGCACGAGATGGTCGACCGCGACCGAATCGGCCAAATCCGCCGGCACCGCGACATGCGCGCCGCCGAGCTCGGCGCGAAAGGCGGTGAGCTTCTCCGCATTGGAGCCGGACAGCGCCAGCCGCGCCCCCTGCCCCGCCAGCGCGCGGGCGATCGCCGCGCCGATGCCGCCCGACGCGCCGGTGACGAGCGCGGTCATGCCAGTGAGATCGAACATGGTGTCGCGTCCTGCCGTGAGGCGCCGGTTCTTACCGTTTTCCAGAGATTGGCGTCACCCGCCAAAGCGCGTTGCATCCACGATAGCGTTTGAGCCCGATCGCGCGCGCGCCGGCGTCGTAGAGTACCGACCAATGGAAATAGGGGGCAAACCCAGCGAGAGGCGGGTGTCGACACTACCCGGCGCGCCGAACAGCCCGCTCGCCTGGTCGCGGCGGCCGATCGTCACCGCCATGCTCTGCGCCGACGCTCCGGCGCCGACGGTGATGGTCGCGGGGGTGCCGTTGGGCCATGGCCGGAACGGCGCGGCGCGGAGCACGCGCAGGCCCGCCGCGCCGCTGTCGAAGAAGGCGCGGCCGCAGATCCTGTCCGGGCCGGTCAGACAGCCGGGCGTCGTGCCGTCGGCATCCACCCCGAGCCGGACATAGCCGGCAAGCTCGGCGTCATCCGGATTGAGAATGATGCGCCCCTGCTCGGCCGCCGAGCGTGGCAACTCGATGATCCAGCGACGGACGCCGAGCTGCGCGAAGGGATTGTCGATCGGGTCGCGCTTCGGCCGGATACCGAGGATCGCCGCGAACCCCTGGCCGGCGATGCCGTCGCCCTGAATGCCGTAAGCGGACAGATCGGCATGAGCGACCGGACAGTCCGGGTGATCCCTGGTGCAGCCCACCGTCGTGACGCGCATCACCTCACCGGTCCGGCGACCGCGCCCGCGACGACCGGCACGGTAACCGCCTCGCCCGCGAAGCCCGTGCCGGCCCCAAAGCTGTAGGTGACGCGCGCGCCGTTCGTCGCCCGCCCGGCAGCGCTCAGCCCGCGGGGTAGCACGCGCAGGCCGGTGGAGCCGGTGTCGATGCCGACCTCGACTACCTGCCCGTCGATGCTGAGCGTCGTCGCGAAACGCCGATCGCCATTGGGCAAATCGACCTCCCGCACCGGCAGCTCGGCGCGTTGCGCGAGCGCCGGCGCGGGCAGCAACGCCAGCAGCAGGAGCACCGCGCGGATCACAGCGCCGCCGCCAGCGCCTCGATCTCGTCCATCGTCGTCACGCTGGTCGCCGTGGCGTCCGGCGCGATCCGCTTGACCATCGGCGTGAGCACCTTGCCGCCGAACTCCACGAACTCAGTCACCCCCGCCGCGACCATCGCCAGCACCGATTCGCGCCAGCGCACCATGCCGGTGACCTGCCGGACCAGGGCGACGCGGATCTCGGCCACCGTCGCGATCGGCGCGGCGTCGACGTTGCAGTAGAGGGGCAGCAGCGGCGCGCCCAAGTCGGCGTCGAGCAGCGCGTTCTCCATCACCTCGGCGGCGGGCTGCATCAGCGCGCAGTGGAAGGGCGCGGACACCGGCAGCAGCACCGCCCGCTTCGCCCCCAGCTCCTTCGCCAGCGCGACCGCGCGCTCGACCGCGGCGCGGTGGCCGGAAATCACCACCTGCGACGGATCATTGTCGTTGGCGACGGTGCAGGTCAGCGCGGCGCCCCCTTCCGCCAGCAGCGCGTCGACCGCGGCGCCGGCGATGACGCCCGCCAGCGCCACATCCGCACCGAGCAGCGCCGCCATCGTCCCCACTCCCACCGGCACCGCTTCCTGCATCGCCTGCCCGCGGGTGCGCAGCAGCCGCGCGGCGGTCGGCAGGTCGATCGTCTGCGCGGCGCAGAGCGCGGAATATTCGCCCAAGCTGTGGCCGGCGACATAGTCCGCCTTCTCCGCCAGCCGCACGCCGCCCTCGCGCGTCAGCACCCGCAGCGTCGCGATCGCGTTGGCCATGATCGCGGGCTGGGCATTCTCCGTCAGCGTCAGCTCGTCGGCCGGCCCCTCGGCCATCAGCCGCGACAGCTTTTCGCCGAGCGCGTCGTCGACTTCCTCCAGCACCTCGCGCGCCGCAGTGCTCGCCGCCGCCAGCGCCGCGCCCATGCCGACCGCCTGGCTGCCCTGGCCGGGAAAGATGAACGCGCGCATGGGCTTCCTCTCTTATGCTGCTGCCCCGTCGTTAGGAGCAGGAGGAGGCGCGCGGCAAGAGTTGCGATACGGTGGCGTTTGGGCTAACTACAGCGGCAGCGGGCGAAGGCGTTGAGCTGTTCGCCCGCTTTGATTTGCACGACAGCCGGAGGGGCGCGGCATGGGGCCGCACCAGCGATCGGCATGGAGAATGAAGCACATGGCTCTTTACGAGCACGTCTTCCTTGCGCGCCAGGATCTGGCGCAGGCGCAAGTGGACGCGATGGCGCAGGCCGCCACCGACATCGTCATCGCCCATCAGGGCCGGGTGACGAAGACCGAGACTTGGGGGCTGCGTTCCCTTGCCTATCGCATCGCCAAGAACCGCAAGGCGCATTACGTCATGCTGGAGCTGGATGCGCCGGGCGATACCGTCGCCGAGCTGGAGCGCCAGGCGGCGATCAACGAGGACATCATCCGCTACATGACCGTCAAGGTCGATGAGGGCGAGGCCGGCCCGTCGGTGATGATGCGCAAGCAGGAGCGCGACCGCGAGCGTCGCGCCGACCGCGAGGGTGGTCGTGATGGCGGCCGCGACGGTGGTCGCGATGGCCGTGATGGGGGCCGTGACGGCGGCCGCGATGGCGGTGCCCCGCGCGCGCGCCGTGACGAGGAGAACGCATAATGGCTCGCCCCTTCTTCCGCCGCCGCAAGTCCTGCCCCTTCTCGGCCAAGGATGCGCCCCGGATCGACTACAAGGACGTGCGCCTGCTGCAGGGCTTCGTCTCCGAGCGCGGCAAGATCGTGCCGAGCCGGATCACGTCGGTCTCCGCCAAGAAGCAGCGCGAGCTGGCCGTCGCGATCAAGCGCGCACGGCACCTGGGCCTCTTGCCCTACGTCGTGAAGTGAGGAGCTGAGGCAATGGACGTCATTCTCCTGGAGCGCGTCGAGAAGCTCGGCGCGATCGGCGACGTGGTGAAGGTCAAGGACGGGTTCGCCCGCAATTTCCTGCTGCCGCGCAAGAAGGCGCTGCGCGCCAACGAGGCGAACCGGAAGGTGTTCGACGCAAACCGCGCGCGCATCGAGGCGGACAACGCCTCGCGGCGCGGTGACGCGGAAAAGCAGGCGGGTACGTTCAAGGGTGCGTCGGTCACGCTGATCCGCCAGGCCTCGAACACCGGCCAGCTCTACGGCTCGGTCGCCGTGCGCGATCTGCTCGATGCGCTCACCGCCGCCGGACACAAGGTGTCGAAGAGCCAGGTCGCGCTGGACAAGCCGATCAAGGCCATCGGCCTATACGAGGTGAAGGTCGCGCTGCACCCCGAGGTGGCGGTGACCGTCAAGGTCAACGTCGCCCGCTCGCCCGAGGAGGCCGAGATGCAGGCCTCCGGCGTCGATGTGATGACGCAGATGTTCGAGCGCGACGAGGCGGGCTTCACCGAGGCCTATGACCCCAACGCCGAGCCGGGCGCGACCGCCGAGACACCGGCGGGCGCCGAGCCGGCATAATCCGAGCGATCGACACGAAGAAAGGGCCGTCCGGCATGATGCCGGGCGGCCCTTTTTCGTTGGCGCCGGGGAACGCGGGTCAGGGGCAGGTCACGCAGGCGCTGATCACCGCGCACAGCGGGATGAGGGCGAGCATGACGGGGAAAATCTGCTTCATGGCGCAACCTTGATCAGGAAATCGGTTCGCCTCCGATAATGCACGCTCCACCGGAAAGGTTGCCGCGCTGAACGGAAAAGTTAAGATTGGTTAATGGCTCTTCGGACGGCGCGCCTCTCACTGCAGCGCTGCCGCCACGGATCGCGTCGTCGCCTCTCACGCGGACGAGACCTCGCGTCCCGGGCGCCGACAGCTCCCTGCGCGGCCCTCGATTGTCGCAGCTCAGGCGAACCGGGCGCGGGTCGCGACCTTGGAGCGGCGACGCATGGCCTAGCCGACACCACCGAAGCCGAACAGCATCATCGCCCAACCGGCGGGCTCGGGAACGGCGCCCGTGGCCTGCGGCTGCACGGAGCCTTCGATCCGATCGACGACCAACGCAGACGGCGGCCCAGCAATGTCGATCACCCAAAATGCGAGGACATTCTGCCCGCTGACGAAGCCGCTGGCGACGCTGAAGAGAGTCAGCACGCCGAAACCGTTGACGCCGATCCCGGTGTCGGGCTGCTGGTCCCGCCATTCAGGATGTAATGAGGATCGGCAGTGCCGACCGCGAGCGGCGTGGTGCCGTCGGCACCCACGCCCTTGTTGAAGAGGCGGCAATCGTCGCCGCCGACCCGGGCGATGCGATGGCCAACGATGCGGCTGGTGATCTTCATGTTCATGGTCTTGGTTCCCCGGTGCTGCCATGACCGTTCCGGCTCGCCGGTCGGTAATGCCTGTCAAAGCCGTCGGATGGGGGACGCCGCGTATTGGAATATCCGCCACGTCGCCGGCCTCGGCGACCTTAAGCTTGTCTCCTGGTGGGAGGGCGTAAGGCTAACGGAGAGGCGCAAACAGACGCCATTGTCGGGACCGATGAGGCCAGACCGCTGTCCCATCGGATGCGGGACGCCCGACGCAGCTGCCAAGCCGCTCAGCGGCGGCCGAACAGCTTCTCGATGTCGCCATGCGCCAGCTTGACCCAAGTCGGGCGGCCGTGATTGCACTGGCCAGAGCGCGGGGTTACCTCCATTTCGCGGAGCAGCGCGTTCATCTCGGCGACGGACAGCACCCGGCCGGCGCGTACCGAGCCGTGGCAGGCCATGGTGGCGGCGACATGGTCGAGCCGTTCGGTCAGCGCCAGCGCCTGGTCGTAGGCGGCGAGCTCGTCCGCCAGGTCGGTCACCAGCCCGGCCGGGTCTGCCGTCCCGAGCGGCGCGGGGGTGGCACGGACCAGCATCGCGGCCGGGCCGAACCGCTCCAGTTCCAGCCCGAACCGCGCCAGTTCGTCGATCCGCGCCTCCAGCCGGTCGCAGGCCGGCTCATCCAGTTCCACCACCTCCGGGATCAGCAGCGCCTGCGCGGCGACCTGCCCACCGGCCAGCGCGGCGCGCATCCGCTCCAGCACCAGCCGCTCGTGCGCGGCATGCTGGTCGACGAGCACCAGCCCGTCGGCGGCTTCCGCGACGATGTAGGTCTTCGCCACCTGCCCGCGCGCGACGCCGAGCGGGTGATCCACGCTGGCGGGCGGCGGCGCGAGCGCCGGCTCCGCGCGGGCCTGGGGCGGCGGGGTGAAGAAGGTCGGACGATCGCGGAGCTGGGTGGCACGGCCCGGCGGTGCCATCCGGCCGCGTGCTGCGGTATCGCCGGCAAGCTCCGGCCAAGCGGGAGGCCGTTCAGCGGATTCAGGCCGAAAGAGCGCCTTCAGGTCCACGCCCGCCGGCTGCGCGGCGCGGAACCCCGCCATGTCGAGCGCGCGGCGCAGGCCGGAGACGATCAGCCCCCGCACCAGCGCCGCATCGCGGAACCGCACCTCCGTCTTGGCGGGATGGACGTTCACGTCCACCTCGCTCGGCGGCAGGTCGAGGAACAGCGCCACCACCGCATGGCGATCGCGCGGCAGCATCTCGGCATAGGCGCCGCGGATCGCGCCGAGCAGCAGCCGGTCGCGCACCGGCCGGCCGTTGACGAACAGATATTGGTGGTCGGCGACGCCGCGGTTGAAGGTCGGCAGGCTTGCGACGCCGCCCAGCGCATGGCCGTCCCGCACCAGATCGACCGCGACGCTGTTGCCGGCCAGCGCCCGATCGGTCAACGCCGCGACGCGCGCCGGGCGACTGTCGGCCGCGCCGACCGACAGCACGCGGCGGCCGTCATGCTCGACCTGGAAGGCGACCTCCGGCCGCGCCATCGCCAGCCGGCGCAGCACGTCGAGACAGCCCGCATATTCGGCGCGCGGCGAGCGCAGGAACTTGCGGCGCGCCGGGACGCGGGCGAACAGCCCCTCCACCACCACCCGGCTGCCGGGCGGCAGCGCGGCGGGGCCGTCGCGCGCGACAAGGCCGTTGTCGACGGTGCGTGACCACCCTTCCCCGCCGGCGACTCGGCTCTCGATGGTCAGCCGCGCAACGCTGGCGATGGACGGCAGCGCCTCGCCGCGAAAGCCCAGCGTAGCCACCGCCTCGATCGCTCCGCTCTCTCCGACGAGGCTCTCGGGCAGCTTGGACGTCGCGTGCCGCTCCAGCGCCAGCGCGATCTCGTCCGGCGTCATGCCGGAGCCGTCGTCCGCGACCTCGATCCGATCGGTGCCGCCCGCCGCCAACGTCACCGCGACCCGCGTCGCGCCGGCGTCGAGGGCGTTCTCGACGAGTTCCTTCAACGCGCTGGCCGGTCTTTCCACCACTTCGCCCGCCGCGATGCGGTTGACCAGATGCTCGGGCAGTCGGCGTATTGACACGGGGAAGCCACTACCCCAATCCGCCTCATCCCGCGACCCCGCTGAACCGGACGCCGCCCGCGTCGCAGCGAGCGCGCGGGGCCGCCCGAGCCCGCCTGAACTGGACCCGTCACCCCCGATGCGTTTCCCCGGCTTCCTCAAGTTCATGTCCCACGACATGGCGATCGATCTCGGCACCGCGAACACGGTGGTCTATGTCCGGGGCCGCGGCATCGTGCTCAACGAGCCGTCGGTGGTCGCGGTGGAGACGATCAACGGCGCCAAGCGCGTCAAGGCCGTCGGCGACGACGCCAAGCTGATGATGGGCAAGACGCCCGGCAACATCGAGGCGATCCGGCCGCTGCGCGACGGCGTGATCGCCGACATCGACGTCGCCGAGCAGATGATCAAGTTCTTCATCCAGAAGGTGCACGGCGGCAAGAGCTGGCCGTGGCGGCGGCCGGAGATCATCATCTGCGTGCCGTCGGGGTCCACCAAGGTCGAGCGCCGCGCCATCCGCGACGCCGCGTCCAACGCCGGCGCGAGCCAGGTCTTCCTGATCGAGGAGCCGATGGCTGCCGCGATCGGCGCCGATATGCCGGTGACGGAGCCGATCGGGTCGATGGTCGTCGACATCGGCGGCGGTACGACCGAGGTGGCGGTGCTGTCGCTGCGCGGCCTCGCCTACACCACCAGCGTCCGCGTCGGCGGTGACAAGATGGACGAGGCGATCGTCTCCTATGTCCGCCGCAACCACAACCTGCTGATCGGCGAGGCGACCGCCGAGCGGATCAAGCAGGAGGTCGGCTGCGCCAAGCCGCCCGCCGACGGCATCGGCGCGATCATCTACATCAAGGGCCGCGATCTGGTCAACGGCGTCCCCAAGGAGATCCAGATCAACCAGGGCCAGATCGCCGAGGCGCTGAGCGAGCCGGTGGCGACGATCGTCGAGGGCGTGCGCGTGGCGCTGGAGAACACCGCGCCCGAGCTCGCCGCCGACATCGTCGACCAGGGCATCGTGCTGACCGGCGGTGGCGCGCTGCTGCAGGGTCTGGACGAGGTGCTGCGCGACGAAACCGGGCTGCCGGTGACGGTGGCGGAGGACCCGCTGACCTGCGTCGCGCTCGGCACCGGCCGCGCGCTGGAGGACCCGATGTTCCGCGGGGTGCTGCACAACGGGTGAGCGGGGTGACGACGCCCGGCGCGGGGTTCGCCAAGGCTCGGGTTTCGGGGTAGGAGCGGGCGCATGGCGCCGGTCAGGGATCGCCGGGCGGGTTTCTCGCGGCGGCGGCAATATGGTCTTTTTCTCGGCTATGTGTTCGCCGTTGCCGGCGCGGCGATCGGCGCGGCGCTGCTCGTTGCGTCCCGGTTCGACCCGCCGGCCTTCGCCGCGTTGCGGATGACGGCGGCCAGCCTCACCGCGCCGGTCGCTGCCGGCCTCGATGCGGTGGTGGGCGCCATCGCGGGCGTGCCCGGTGCGATCGCCGATCATGTCGCCGTCCATGCCGACAATGCGGCACTCCGGGCCGAGCTCAAGCGCCAGCGCGCGCTCCTCATTCGCGCCCGCGCCATCGCCTATGACGAACGTCGCCTGCGCGCGTTGCTCCGCCTGCGCGATCGGTCGGCACAGCCGGTCGTGACCGCGCGGCTGGTCAGCTCCACCGCGGCGTCCGGCCGGCGCTTCGCGCTGCTCGACGCCGGGCGCTGGCAGGGCGTCGAGCCCGGCATGCCGGTGCTCGGTCCCGAGGGCGTGGTGGGCCGCGTGGTGGAGACCGGCCCGGCGGTCGCGCGCGTGCTGCTCCTTACCGATGTCGAGAGCCTGGTGCCGGTGCGCCGCACCCGCGACGGGACGCCGGCGATCGCGGCCGGGCGTGGCGACGGCCGGATGGAGATCCGCTCGGTCGCCACCAACGTCCGCTTCGGGCCCGGCGACCTGTTCGTCACCACGGGCACCGGCGGCCTGTATCCGCCCGGCGTTCCCGTCGCGCAGGTGACCGCGGTCGGGCTGGACAACGCCGCCGCCGAGCCGTTCGCGCGCGCCGACGGGCTGGATTTTGCGCTGGTCGAGCGGGCCTTCCTGCCGTTGCCGCCGGCCGCGCCGGAGCCCGGCCGATGAGCGACGCGGGCGGGCGCGCGTTCGCGCCGCTGATCCCGCGCGCGCCGGCCCGCGCGTTGCCCTGGCTGTCGGTGGTGGCCGGCTCGGCGGCAGTTCCCCTGGTGCCGGTGATCGCGCCCGCGCCGCTGCTGCCACCATGCGGGCTGCTCATGCTGCTCGCCTGGCGGCTGCTCTCCCCCTTTGCGCTGCGACGCTGGGCGGCGGCGCCGCTCGGCTTTTTCGACGATCTGGTGAGCGGTCAGCCGCTGGGCTCGGCGGTGCTGCTCTGGTCGCTCTGCTTCCTCGCGCTGGAACTGGTCGACACGCGGCTGCTGTTTCGCGATTTCCGCAAAGACTGGCTGCTCGCCGCCGCCGCGATCGCGTTCTGCCTGATGGGTGGACGGCTGGTCGCGCTGCCGCTGACCGCGCCCGTCGATACCGCGATCCTGCTGCAGATCGCCGGCACCGCGCTGCTGTTTCCGCTGGCGACCTGGATCGCCGCCGCCGTCGACGCGCGTCGGAACTACGCGTGAGCGGCTCGCCCCGCATCGTCACCGAGGCGACCCAGGCGCTGAGCTTCTCACGTCGCGCCTGGCTGCTGGGCGCGGGCCAGGGCGCGGTGGGGCTGCTGCTCGCGGCGCGGATGGGCTGGCTCGCGGTCGCCGAAAACGCGCATTACCGGACGTTGTCGGAGAGCAATCGCGTCAACACCACGCTGGTGCCGCCGCGACGCGGCTGGATCGTCGATCGCCACGGGCAGCCGATCGCCAACAACCGTACCGACTTCCGCGTCGACATCATCCCCGAACGGCTGGGTGACCTGGAACAGGAGCTGATGCTGCTCGCGCGCCTGCTGGGCCTGCCGCCCGAAGACGTCGAACGCGTCCGGCTCGACGTCAAGCAGGCGGCCGGCTTCCAGCCCGTTCAGGTGGCCGAGAATATCGGCTGGGAGCGTTTCGCGGCGGTGTCGCTGCGGCAGCCCGAGCTGCCCGGCGTCGCGCCCTCGCGCGGCTTCTCGCGCAACTATCCCGGCGGCGCGGCGGTGGCGCACCTGACCGGCTATGTCGGCGCGGCCAACGCCGAGCAGTACAAGGCGAACCACGATCCGCTGCTCGTCACCCCCGGCTTCAAGCTGGGCAAGGACGGGCTGGAAAAGGTGCTGGAGGCCAAGCTCCGCGGCCAGCCCGGCGCCAAGCGGGTGGAGGTGACCGCGCGCGGCAAGCTGGTGGCCGAGCTCGCCACCCGGCCCGATGTGCCCGGCCATGTCCAGCGCCTGACGATCGACGCCGGGCTGCAGGACTATGTCGCGCGCCGGCTCGGCACCAATTCCGGCTCGGCGGTGGTGCTGGACTGCCGAACGGGCGAGATCCTGGCGCTGGTGTCGATGCCTGCCTACGACCCGAACAGCTTCTCGGCCGGCATCAGCCGCCTGGAATGGGCGATGCTGTCGGAAGACGACCATGTGCCCTTGATGAACAAGGTCACCCAGGGTCTTTATCCGCCCGGCTCCACCGTCAAGCCGATGAACGGCCTCGCGCTGCTCGCCGCCGGCGTCTCGCCCGCGGATCGCGTGCTGTGCACCGGCTCGATCCGCGTCGGCAACGGCATCTTCCATTGCCACCAGAAGCGCGGGCATGGGGCGTTGGACCTGCGCAACGCCATCGCCCAGAGCTGCGACGTGTATTTCTTCGAGATGGCGCGGCGCCTGGGATACGACCGGTTCGCGCCCGCGCTCAGGATGCTCGGCCTGGGCCAGAAGTTCGACCTGCCCTTTTCCACCCAGCGCTTCGGCACCGTGCCCGACGCGAGCTGGAAGCAGCGCAAATACAAGGCGAAATGGACGGTCGCGGATTCGGTCAACGCATCGATCGGACAGGGCTATGTGCTCGTCAATCCGCTGCAGCTCGCGGTCGCGGCGGCACGGATCGGGTCGGGCAGCGTGCTGCAGCCGAGCCTGCTGGCGGGGACCGCGCGCCCCGCCCCGGCGCTCCCCGTCGATCCCGCCCATCTCCAGATCGTCCGCGAGGGCATGGTCAAGGTCGTCAACGGCGGCGGCACCGGCGCGGCAGCACGCCTCAACATTCCGGGCGTGGAGATCGCCGCCAAGACCGGCACGGCGCAGGTCCGGCGCATCACCATGGCCGAGCGCGCGACGGGGGTGCTGAAGAACGCGGCGCTGCCGTTCAAGATGCGCGATCATGCGCTGTTCATCTGCTTCGCCCCGGCGGACGATCCCCGCTACGCCGCGGCGATCGTGCTCGAGCATGGCGGTCACACCGAACGCAATCTTGACACGCCGGGCATCGGCCGCGACGTCATGACCTACCTGCTCGACCGCGAGCGGGCGTTGGCCTCTCTCGCCGCGTTGGAGCCGACCTGGGGCGGCGATATCCAGACCCGCATGGCGGCGCAAAGCGAGGCATACAAGGCGGCGCGCCAGCCCTCCCCCGCCGCCGTCGCGACCAAGACGGATGCGGCCGTCCCGAGCACATCGGCCGCGGTCAGCGCCGCTGCGGCATCGGCCAGCGCGACGCAGGAGAATCTCGCGGTCGACGGGCCGCAGGGCAACACGGTCGCCGAGGACGGCACCACCGAGCGGGTGAACGAATGAGCGGTCAGTCCGTCGTTCCCGCCCCGCTCGCGGAGCTGCCCTGGCGGATCATCCTGCTGGTGCTCGGCATCGGCTGTTTCGGGCTGGTGGTGCTGTACTCGGCGGCGGGCGGCCATGTTCGGCCATGGGCGTTCTCGCAGGGGCTGCGCCTGTTCGTGTTCCTGGCGGCCGCGGTGGTGGGCTCCCGGGTGCCGGAGGGCTGGTGGAAGGCGGCGGCGATCCCGGCCTATGGCCTGCTGCTGCTCGGGTTGATCGGCACGGAGGCGCTCGGCCATATCGCCGGCGGCTCGCAGCGCTGGCTCGACCTTGGCTTCATCCGCCTGCAGCCGTCCGAGCTGATGAAGCCCGCCATCGTGCTCGCCTGCGCACGCTTCTACGATCTGCTGCCGGCAGCCGAGACGCGCAGCTGGTCCGGGCTGTGGCCGGCGCTGGCGCTGATCGGGGTGCCCGTCGCGCTCGTCATGCTGCAGCCCGATCTCGGCACGGCGCTGATGATCGGTGCGGGCGGCGTCACGGTCATGTTCCTCGCCGGCGCGCCCTTGCGGCTGTTCGCCGGCGCGGCGCTGTTCGTCGGCGTGGCGGCGCCGCTCGCATTCAATTTCTTGCTCCACGATTATCAGCGCAACCGCATCCTGATCTTCCTCGATCCCGAAAGCGACCCGCTCGGCACCGGCTATCATATCAGCCAGTCGAAGATCGCGATCGGCTCCGGCGGGGTGTGGGGCAAGGGCCTGCTGCACGGCACGCAGAGCGCGCTCGAATACCTGCCCGAGAAGCAGACCGATTTCGTGTTCGCCACCATGGCCGAGGAATGGGGCCTCGCCGGCGGCTGCGCGCTGATCCTCGCCTTTCTCCTGGTCATCCGCTGGGGCCTGGAGGTCGGCCAGCGTGCCGCAAGCCGCTTCGCCCGGCTGACGGCGGCGGGGCTGGCGACGACCATCTTCTTCTATGTGGCGATCAACCTGGCGATGGTCATGGGATTGGCGCCCGTGGTCGGCATCCCGCTGCCGCTGGTCAGCTTCGGCGGTTCGGCGCAGATGACGGTGCTGCTGTGCCTCGCCATCCTGCTGTCGATCGACCGGTCGAATCGCCGCGCGCAGCGCTGGTGAGAAAGCGCTTGCATCGCGCCCGCGCGATGCTAACGACGCGCCTCCGATCGCCGGGCCCCCGAGGCCCCGAGCCGGTCCCGGACGCATAGCTCAGTTGGTAGAGCAGCTGACTCTTAATCAGCGGGTCCTTGGTTCGAGCCCAAGTGCGTCCACCATTTTTTCCTTATATATCAATAACTTATCGACTTCCAGCAGCCGGTCGGCGAGAAGCGACTTTGGCGTAGGTTACATTCTAGGTTACAGCGTCGGCGCGAGATTATTTTGTGCTAGGGATGCGCAAGCTATCCCATTGGGTCTGCTTAAAACCGGTTCGTGCCGCCGTTGCGACCAAGTGGGCCGATCGCACGAGCCAGCTCAGGAGCCGCCCCCGCTCGGCTTCCGCTTTCCGGGTCGCCCCTACCCCGCTAATCAGGATGGCAGGGGGAGTATCGCTTGGCTGATTCTGCGCTGTTTGTTTCCGGTTCGCTCTTCACGACCGACTATCTCGTCGAGGCAATCACCGCGACGCCGGCCTATCTCGCGGTAGATATCGCCGGACTTCGCTCTCGGTTAACCGGGATCGCGGACGCGTTCCCGCAGAATGCTCGAACCAATGAGAGCCAGACGGAGGATGATTTTATCTGGCCGGTGCTGACGGCGCTAGGCTGGTCGGAATCGCTTCGCCAGCAAAACCTGACCGTCTCTGGCCGCGATGACGTGCCAGACGGGCTGTTGTTCGAGGACTCGGCGGCAAAGGCACACGCGAACGCCCATGGGGAGCAATGGCGGCGCTATGCTCACGGCCTTGCGGTCGTGGAGAGCAAGCGGTGGGCACGGCCTCTGGACCGAGCGTCGGGGCGCGACGAAGCTACTGCGCCATCCACGCAGATGCTCCGTTACCTGCGTCGGATCGACGACCTGACGAGCGGCAGGCTGCGCTGGGGTATCCTTACCAACGGCACGAAATGGCGGCTCTATTGGGCTGGCGCGCGGTCGGTCTCGGAGGAGTTTCTGGAAGTCGATCTCGGGCGCGTGCTGGCGCTCCTTGGCGGCAGCGACCTGTTCGCGAGCGAGGCTGATCGCGATCACTGGCTCCGCGTCTTTGCTGTCATGTTCTCGCGCGAAGCGTTCCTCAAGGAAGGTACGGATGGCCGCTCGTTCCACGAGCGCGCGCGGGCGGCGGCGGCGTTCTACGAGGAGCGGGTGGCGGCCAGCCTGTCGCGGCTGGTGTTCGAGCAAGTGTTCCCCAGCCTCGCCACGGCCATCGCCCGTGCTGCTCCGCAAGCCGCGCTCCAGGATGTGCGTGAAGCGTCGCTCGTGCTGCTCTACCGCCTGCTGTTCCTGCTATACGCGGAAGATCGCGACCTGCTCCCCGTCACTGATACGCGATACGACGATTATGCATTGCGCCCGCTGCGCATCGACGTGGGCAAGCGAGTGTCCGACGGGGATGCGCTGTCTTCGTCGGCCGCGCGCATCTGGGGCCATATCGCGGACCTGTCCCGGATCATCGACAAGGGCGATGCCTCGGTCGGTATCCCGCCCTACAATGGCGGACTCTTCGCCATGGACGGCGCATCGCTGCTGGAAACGGTGCGCATCCCCGATAGCGTCATGGCTCCCGCGCTCGATGCTCTTTCGTATGAGCGTTCCACCGGCGAGCGGCGCTACATCAACTATCGCGACCTCTCCGTGCAGCAGCTCGGGTCGATCTACGAACGGCTGCTCGAGTTCGAGATCGTGCGTGACGAGGCGAGCGCGATCGTCGTCCGCCCGAACCTCTTCGCGCGCAAGAATACGGGGAGCTACTACACCCCCGACGAGCTGGTCGGGCTGATCCTCGATGAGACGCTGGAGCCGCTCATATTGGAACGCCTCGATGCCTTCCGCGCGACGCTCGGCAAGCTGAACCCCAGGGACGCCGAAGACTATCGGCGGCGGGAGCTGCGCGATGCCGATCCGGCGAACGCGATCCTGTCGCTGCGTGTCTGCGACCCGGCGATGGGGTCGGGTCATTTCCTCGTCAGCCTGGTCGACACGCTCGCCGACCATGTCCTCGACGCGATGGCGGAAGCGGCGTCGCTGGGCGCCGATCTGGCCTACACGTCGCCGCTGGCCGACAAGATCGAGGATATCCGTGCCACCATCCTGAAGAACGCGCGAGCCGCCAACTGGACGATCGACGAAGGTCAACTCGACGATCGTCATATCATCCGCCGCATGGTGCTCAAACGCTGCGTCTATGGCGTGGACAAGAACCCGATGGCGGTCGAACTCGCCAAGGTCGCGTTGTGGTTGCACACCTTCACGGTCGGCGCGCCGCTCTCCTTTATCGACCATCACCTCCGCGCCGGCGACAGCCTATTCGGCCTGTGGGTGCGCGACGCGATCGACAAGGCCGGGGCGCTCGGCGGCGAGTTGCTGTGGAACGAGGCGCTCAAGAATGCTGAGCGCCAGGCGCGCGCGATGAGGACAATCGAGCTGGCGACCGACGCCGAGATCGCCGAGGCGCATCGCTCCGCCGAAATGTGGACCGATGTGGAGTTCCAGACCGGCCCGCTCGACGGCTTCGTCAGCTTCATGCACGCGCTTGATTGGCTGCGCCTGTCGACCGCTGAGACGGGGCTTGCGCGGCTTTGGCTGGACGGCCAGTTCGGCGAGCCGCTGTCGATCGCGCGCGGCAAGACACGGCCCGCGCCCGTGCGCGCCAAGCCGGAAGAGGTCGAAGCCTTCACCGCGATATGGGAACGCGCCCGCGCGCTCATCGAGGAAGAGCGTTTCCTCAACTGGCAAATCGGCTTTCCCGGCGTGTGGGACAATTGGGCGAGCAAGGGCCGCGAAGGCGGCTTCGATGCGGTGGTCGGCAACCCGCCGTGGGACCGGATCAAGCTGCAACAGGTCGAATGGTTCGCGGCCCGGCGGCCTGAAATCGCCCTCGCGCAACGCGCCTCGGATCGAGGCCGCATGATAGCCCTGCTGAAAACCGACGCCGATCCACTCTGGGAGGACTTCGCCCATGCCGATGCCCGCGCGGCCGACGCGGCGCGGATGACGCGGGCTTCGGGGCATTATCCGCTGCTCAGCCGGGGCGATATCAATCTTTACAGCCTGTTCGTGGAGCGCGCCCACGCGTTGGTGAAGCCGGACGGCATGATCGGGCTGCTGGTGCCGAGCGGTATCGCGTCGGACTTCTCGGCCAGCGCCTTCTTTCGCGGCGTCGCCACCGGCGGGCATCTGAAGGCGCTTTATGATTTCGAGAACCGGCGTACCCGCTACGGCCTCGACGCCTTCTTCCCTGACGTTGACAGCCGGTTCAAGTTCACGGCGATCGTCGCCAGCCCGGCGCGGACCTTCACGGCCGCGACCTGCGCCTTCTTCCTGCACGACGTGCGCGAACGGCTTGATCCGGAACGCGGCTTCGCGATCACGGCGGCCGACTTCGCCAGTGTGAATCCGAACACCGGCACGGCGCCGATCTTTCGATCGCGCCGCGACATGGCGATCACCATCGCGATCTACTCGCGCCTACCAGTCCTCGTCGATCGCTCGGGTACCGCGCCGGTCGCGGCATGGCCGGTGCGCTATGCGACTATGTTCCACATGACGAACGATAGTCACCTGTTCCGCACCCGCGCCGAACTGGAGGAGACGCAAGGCGCGTGGAGCATCGGCGGCAATCGCTACCAATCGGCGACAGGCGAGTGGGTGCCGCTCTACGAGGGGAAGATGGTCCAGGCGTTCGATCACCGCGCCGCCAGCATTGTCGTCAATCCGGCCAACGCCAACCGTCCGGCGCAGCCGCTGCCCGCCACGAAGGCGCAGCATTCTGATCCCGCGTGGGTCGCCGATCCCCAGTTCTGGGTACAGGCTCCGCCAGAGTTGGGACGGCATCCCTACGTTCTAGGATTTAAGGACGTATCGTCGCCAACGAATATGCGGTCTATGATCGCTGCCATCATTCCGAGTGGAGCGGCGGGCAACACCCTGCCCTTGATCGAAGTCGATCCCGGAAGCGGCAAGCCTGATGCGGCTCGGCTGGCTCTGCTGATGGCGAATCTCAACGCGCTGATTTACGACTTTATCGCCCGTCAGAAAATCCAGGGCCAGCACCTCAACTGGTTCATCGTCGAGCAGCTACCGGTCGTGCCGCCGGGCGCATACGCCCGTACGTTCGGCCCCAAATCCGCCGCCGATATCGCTTGCGAAGCCGTACTTGAACTCAGCTACACCGCAAACGATCTCGCCCCGTTCGCGCGCGACATGGGCCACGTCGACGCGAACGGCGACGTGCTGCCGCCCTTTGTGTGGGATGAACAACGCCGCCTTCACCTCCGCGCCAAGCTCGATGCGCTCTATTTCATTCTCTACGGGGTCTTCGATCCTGCCGACGCAGTCCAAAGCCGCGACGACATCCGCTATATCTATTCAACTTTCCCCATAGTCGAACGCGAGCAAACGGCGCTTTGGGGCAGCTACCGAAGTCGCGACCTGTGCCTCGCCTGGATCAATGCCTTGATGGCTGGTCAGCCGGATACGGATGTAGCAGCATGATCTATGGGTCACGCGAGATTTGAGAGAGGAACAAGATGCCGACCGCTTACCACATGGTTCATTATCGCCGCTTCGATGCAGGCGGTGCCAACCTGAATGGTGATACGATAGAGACGCTGTGCCGATCGGCTCTGGACGTTACGGATAAGACAAGCGTCAAGCTGTGGGAGCGGGCGCAGGATCGGCTGTTCGACATAGCGGAAAGCGACGGCCGTCAAATCCTGCTCAACAAAGTCGCCGACCTCTCCAGCGCTGTCTTCGGCGAAATGTGCCTCGTGCAAAGTCGTGATCTGCAAGCTCTTCTTGAACTCACACCATCTAAGGTTCAGCTTTCCAATATAACGATGGCTGAGATTTTCAATCTTGATGAGCGAAGTGCGCCCAAGGGCTCTCAGTTCGTGCGTGGCATGGCATATTGGCTAGCGATTGGAAATCATATCTTCTTCGTAAAGACGCATTCGATGACCTCTGATTACTTACACTCCTATTTGGACTGGCTATTCAAGACCTGCACGTCAACGGTGGACAAATCGGTTGGGTTCACGCTGCAAGCTGAGTTCGACCCATCCCAAGTCGCCGGGGATGTCGGAGACATCCGTAGCCTTCGTGTCCGTGGCAAGGCTGCTCCGCAGCTATCGGTGACTCCGCCCAAAGAGGTGCCCGGCGAGAGCCGGGTGGTGAAAACCTCCCGCACTGTCGCGGACAAGTTTGTCCAGTTCGGTCAGGCGGTGCCGGTGGTGGAAGCTCTGTTTGGCAAATCAAAAGCTGACTCGCTCGTCAACAGCCTTGGCGATGGGGAATATCTAGCCGTCGACGCGTCTGTGAAGGTCCGAGGGCGTCGGACAGAGGAGTCTCGCGCCAAGCTCCGAGAGATCGCGAACGATCTGGCCGATATGACCGAGGGCGAGGTTCAGGTGGAAGGCAAGGATGGCAAGGTATCGGACGGCGACGCCATCCTTCGGACGCGTATGCCATTTCACCTGCCTCACGAAGGAAGCAATCTGCTTGAATTTGATAACGTGTCGGACCAGCTTCAAGAGGTGTATGCCCGGTTCGTCAAGGACGGGAAGATCAAGGCCTGATGGCCCGCTGGCTGACCATTATCCCGGTTTTTTGCTTCGCCGCGCTTTTCGGCTGGGGCGTTCCGCTAGTGCGACTCTTCGACGCCTTTCAGCCCATGATGGTCGCGCTTTCGATCATGATCGCCGCGATCTTTGTCCGGCTTAATCGGGGGATGCCGACCCTCGAATGGAAGAGCCTCGAACTAGAGAAGCGAACCCAACTGACCTCACGCATTGTCGATCTTTCGCGGGAGTATGGCCGGATCATAGCGATCAACGCGACGGCGTTAGCTGGTTTGGTCGCTCTGACCGTGGTTGGGAAGACGGAAGTACAAGCAGCTTGGCCGAGTTGGCTTCGGTATATCACCTCGGGCGCGATCGGCGGTGGCGCTGCCCTTTGCGTCGCTCGAATGGCTTATGTTGTCTGGCGTGATCTCGACATTGTGAAGCTCCAAAAACACTTGATTGACGCCTCGGCGGCACGAGATGTCGAAGCGGTTGAAACAAAGGCCTCGATCGATAAAATCGCGGACATTCGATCCGCTGGCCTTCGGAAAATCAGCGTAGCTGAACCGAAGGCTTGGGGAGAGTGAGGCTTGCGGCTACTGTGGTCTTCCTAAAACAACGCTAGCTGAGTAACCGGCGGCATCCGAATAACCCCGATTATCATCCAAACATCGGGATATCGAGAGTGTGTTCCCATCGCGAGAACCATACCCTCCCTCGGATATCGGTCGCCGAACGTCTCGGTAACAAGTTCCAGTGTCCGCTGTTCGCTATTGGTCCGTCGCCAATTTAGAAATGTCTGCTCGACCTCCCAGTCATGGCAAAGGCATTCATGCTGACCATCATCATCGCGGTAGCGATAGCCGAATTCGTAGGGTGCAGGCGTGAGCGGCACGATCTCTTTGGCCGCGAACATATCAGGAGACGCAAGCAAACGCGTATACATAGCTTGACGCTTAGCGATCTCAGTGGCGTCCCGACGCCGATGGAAGAATATGGGTTCCTCCGGCTTTATCAGCGCAAGGCTGCGGCCTTCCGCCCGTTCCTTCTTCGTACTGCGGACGATCGCCGGTTCCAGGAAAGCGGCTCTCCGATCGGCAGGCATTTTCCCCATTAAGCTGATGCTACTCTGATCGACGTTACGCGACTCTGCCCGATTATCTTTTTGCACGTCGGGCAGACGCCCCTTCAACCGAACGCGATTCCATCGGCTGAATTTCTGCGGATCCTCAAGCTGACGGAAAGCCACGGGGTAGAAGCGAAACCACCTCCGGTTGTCGTCCAACGCGGCAACACAGACCGTCTCGCCATGATTTTCCGATACCTGCGGCAGCGCCTTTACGAGGATCGTCGCCTCGATCTCAGATGACCGCGTAGGCTGCCCCGAACTCAACGCCATCAACCCCCCTTGCCTCTGCTCGCGTGCCCCGAGGATTTATCCCAAGGTGACGGACTGTGAATGAGGCTATTCCTTTCATCATGCCCGCCACGAGGGTCCGATGGCAATGCTTGGGATCACGCTCATAACATAGGAGAACCGACGGCTCGGCTACGGCTATATTGACCGCCTCAAGAAGCGACGCCTGCGCTATCGGCTGATCGACATGATCGTTGTAGATTTCAAGAAACGCTGCAAAATCGCCGCGCCGCATCGCCTCGCGACCTGGCTTCGGATCGCCTAATGGTTTAAGATGAGTGTAGCCAATTCCCTGTTCTTCAAGCGCCAACGATAAAGAAGACTTTGAAAAACCGCGCTTACGAGACGCCGGAACGTCCCGGATGTCGATGACGTGCATCACGCCAGCATCCGCAAGCGTTGCGAGGAAGTGGTTAACCTCCGCGCCTTCATACCCAATCGTGAACAGCGTTTCGGTCATTATAGCTCCCCGACGGTGATGCGTCTGGCCGGAAATCGAGTCTTTAGTGAGGCAAAACGGCTGTGTACCCGCATACCGTTAACGGGCTCGGCCATCAGCCGAGCGCGCCTTGATAGGTTTACCCCTAAACGGCGCTACCTTAATTTCGCTCGCCCGACCGCGGGTTAGCGCGATGTTGTAGCTGGTTTGCATCTGCATCAGCGTGTCCATCGACACCCCGAACGCTTTTTCGATCCTGAGCGCCATTTCGGGCGAAAGCTGAGAGTGTTCATTGATCAACGTAGAAAGCGTCGCGCGGGTAACGCCTAACACCTTAGCCGCCGCTGTGACCGAGAGGCTTAGCGGCTCTATTACCTCGGATTTCAGGAAGCTTCCCGGATGCGCCGGGCTCTTCATGCGAATGTTGGCAGTCGCATCCATGGCTAGCTCCTATACGATCGCCCTTCAAATCCGCTATGGTGCGTTCGGTGTCAAGTGACGCCCTACGGTTTCTCATTCGCGGGATGCTTGGGAAGGAGAAGCGCTGAACCTCTATCAGTAGGTGCGATCTGTACCAAACAGCGCACCGGCCGCCTCGCCTCGGTGGCCCGGTTCCGACATGCTGATACCGCTTGAGCGGTGTCGTGCTGGAAGCTATCGGCGTCGACGAGTTGACGCCAACGCGCGGGGTCACCGCTCGCCATTAACTCCACACCGGCCTCCCAACGGCTCTTGTGGAGAATCGCGGCAGCTTGGTCTTCTGCCCCCGCCGGCCAGAGTGCATTGATGAGGAGTGGTGCAAGCGCGAGCAGCAGCGCTGTCGCTCCTATGGCAAGGATAGCTGCCCAGGTCAGCGCGTCGCGCTGTGCCCGCCTTGTCCGAGCGGCCGCGACGACGGCGGACATAGCAGCGCGCGCATCGCCCATCGCGGCCTTTGCTGAGGTCAGCGCCACCTGATCTGGCGCGCGCAGCTTGGCGGCGGCTCGGTCGATGTCGGCGGCAAACCCGTCGGGGGTGAGCTTCACCCCCGGTCGATCGGCGAGCGTATGGATGGCGGCGGTCGTCTTATCCTGACGCTCGGCAATTTGCGCGAGGTCTTGGCTGTAGTCGCGCTGCTCAATTCGCGCCTGCCGCGCGGCAAACCCCTCCACCGCAGCGGTGAGCATGGCGAGTTGGCCGCTCATCCGCTCGAACGCGGCGAGCGCGTCCGCATCGCTGTCCGGCTGCGCTTCGATCACCTGATGGTCCATAGCATCCTCCTCACAGGCTGAGTCCGACATCGCGGCTGCGGCCGCTTCCAAGGGAGTCGATCAGCGCCTGCGCGACCGAGCGGGTGCGCGTTCGGTCGGCAAGCTCGCGGCCCATGTCGCCGGAGCGACTGCCGGGGCTCCATTCGAGCGCTTGGCGCGGCCCAAGCCCGAGCTGGCCGTGACGCGTCGCCAAGGCCCGGTCGAGCGCCGGGTCCTTTTCCAGACCCTTGGCGAGCGCGCGCATGCGTGTCTCGATCTCTTTCCGGGCATCGTTCTGCCAGCCGGAGAGGCCGTCGCGCTGTTCGCCGAGCTGGCGCCACTGCGCGACGAACCGGTCGGCGCGCAGCTCGGGGTTGGTGCGCACCTCCGCCTCAAGCT
>NZ_CAXUEK010000024.1:0-36319 GCF_964250165.1 uncultured Sphingomonas sp.
AATATTCCGCCGGCGGCTTCCGCGACTTCACCCGCATCGCCGCCTCCGACCCGACCATGTGGCGCGACGTGTTCCTCACCAACCGCGAGGCGGTGCTGGAGATGCTCCAGCGCTTCAGCGAGGACCTGACCGCGCTGCAACGCGCGATCCGCATCGGCGACGGCGACCAGCTCCACGCCCAGTTCACCCGCACGCGGGCGATCCGGCGCTCGATCGTCGAGCAGGGCCAGGACGACGCGCGCGAGGATTTCGGCAGGACGCACGAGCCGTAGCGCGCACCGGCGCAGCCACGCTGTGCCGGAGAGGCGTCAGGGCCGCGGAGCGTCCAGCTCGTTGATCGCCGCATGGACCCGCGCCTCGATCTCCTCGCGGCCCAGCCCGGGGGCGATGACCTCGCCGAACCGGAAGGTGATGACCCCCGCCCGCTTCGGGCCCCGCTTGGGCCACAGCCGGCCGCTGTCGACCGCCACCGGCACCGTGGGCATGTTCAGCAGCCGGTAGAGCCCCGCGAACCCCGACTTGATGGGCGGCTGCTCCCCCGGCCGGACCCGCGTGCCTTCGGGGAAGATCAGGATCGAGCGGCCCTGCGCCTTGGCCGCGCTCGCTTCGCGCATCATCTTGCGCAGCGCCGTCGAGGTGGCGTCGCGATCGACCACCAGCGCGCCGTAGCGCCGCGTCGCCCAGCCCCAGACCGGGATGTCCGCCAGCTCCTGCTTGAGCGCCATCGCCGGGCCGTCGAGCAGCCGCTGCAGTTCCAGCGTCTCGAACATCGCCTGGTGCTTGGCCGCGTAGAGCGCCGGGCCGTCCGGCCGCTCGCCTTCGATGCGGACGTGGATGCCGAGCAGCACGCGTGTCGCCCAGCGGTGGAAGCGGGTCCACACGGTGGCGTGGGCGATCACCGCGCGCTGGCCGAACCAGGCGGACACCGGCACGGTCAGCACGATGGGCACCGAGCCGCCCCAGAAGACGAGGTTGAACAGCAGCGTGCGCAGCCGGCTCATCCGCCGGTCCCCACCCACAGCAGCACCCGGCGCAGCAGCAGCTTGTCGTATTCGCTCACCAGCGTCGCCAGCCGCGGGCTGCCCGCCACGCCGTCGCCCAGCACCACGACGCGCGGGCCCGCCGCCGCGCGCAGCTCCATCGCCGCGCGACGCAGGTGCCAGTCGGACGTGACGAGCCGGACGGAGGTGAAGCCGCGCGCCTTCAGCCATGCCGCCGATTCGCCGGCGTTGGTGCGCGTGTCGACGGCGTCGCGGCCGAGATCGACGCAGCAGGCGAGCAGCGCCGGCGCGACGCGATACTCGCGCGCCAGGTCGGCGGGTTCCACGCCGGGCGCGACGCCCGTCACCAGCATGCGCCGCGCCTGCCGCCGTCGCAGCAGGTCGAAGCCGCGGTCCAGCCGCCCCGGCCCGCCCGTCGGCACCACGATCGCGTCGCTGGTCGATCCCTCCAGCGGCCCCGGCAGCGCCAGCATGAACCAGGCGAAGCCGAGGCACCACGCGATCAGCAGCAGCGAGGCCAGGCGCCGGATCACAGCGTCCGCCTCAACGCCGCCAGCACCGCCCAGCGCGCCGCCAGCGTCGCCAGTGCCACGAAGACCAGCGGCAGCAGCGCCAGCATCACCCATTGCGCCGGGGCGAGCGCGACGCCGCCGATCAGCTCGGAGCCGAGCGCGCGCGCTTCCCCGCCGAGCAGCGCCGCGACCAGCAGCGCCGCCGCCGCGCCCGCGCCGCCGCCCAGCGCCGCGTCGATCGCCACGCGCCGCTGGAACAGTCGTGCGACCTGCACGTCGGTCGATCCCAGCATGTGCATCACCTCGATGGTGGGCCGGTGCGTCTCCAGCCCCGCGCGCGCGGCGAGCACGCAGACGGCGGCGGTGGCGCTCGCCATCAGCACCACCAGCGCGGCCGCGGTGAGCGTCAGCGTGCGGAGCAGCTGTCCGACCGGCGCCATCCAGCGGGCGTGACGGTCGACGCGGGCGGCCGGCGCGACGCGGCGCACCGCGGCGGCGGCGCGCGCGGCCGTGGCGTCCCCCGCGTCGCCGAGGTCGACGTCGATCAGCGCCGGCACCGGCAGCTCGGGGTCGCCGGCGTCCGTCCCCAGCCAGGGCTGGAGCAGCCGCGCCAGCTCGGCCCGGTCGACCGGCGTCACCCGCGTCACGCCCGGCGTCGCGCGCAGCGCCGCCGCGGCCCGGCCCGCGGACGCGGCGTCCGCCAGCTGCACGGTCAGCCGCCCCGCCAGCCGCCGGTCGAGCAGCCGCGCCGCGCTCCCCGCGCCGAGCCCGGCGGCGGCGGTGAGCACGGTCAGGAACAGCATGACCGCCATCACGCCCGTCATGGCGCGCAGGCCGCCGGCCTCGTCGAGCACGCCGCGTTCGTCGGCGATGCCTCGCCTCCTCGCGCGGCCAATCACCGGGCCGCCCGCGCCGGATGGCGCAATTCGCCGGTGGGATCGGCCAGCCGCCCCCTGTCCAGCCGCATCATCATCGCGTCGGGAATGCGGTTCAGCAGGTGGAAGTCGTGCGTCGCCACCACCACCGTCGTGCCGAGCTGGTTGAGCGAATCGAACAGGTGCAGCAGGCGGTCGGCCATGTCGGCGTCCACATTGCCGGTCGGCTCGTCCGCCACCAGCATCTCCGGCCGGCCGATCACCGCGCGGGCGATGGCGACGCGCTGCTGCTCGCCGCCGGACAGCGTCGCTGGCCGCGCGTCCAGCCGCTCGCCCAGGCCCACCCAGGCGAGCATCTCGCGCACCGACTGCCGGATTTCCTCCTCCGCCCAGCCGGCGACGCGCAGCGGCAGCGCGACATTGTCCGCCGCCGACAGGTGCGGCACCAGCCGGAAATCCTGGAACACGACGCCGATGCGCCGGCGGAAGCCCGGCAGCCGCCCGCGCGGCAGCAGCACCGCATCCTCGCCGAACAGCCGGATGACGCCGCGGCTGGGCCGCTGGGCGAGGTAGAGCAGGCGCAGCAGCGACGTCTTGCCCGCCCCGCTGGCGCCGGTGAGGAAGTAGAAGGCGCCGCTGCGCAGCGTGAACGACACGTCCGACAGCGTCTCCGCGCCGCTGCCGTAGCGCAGTCCCACATTCTCGAACTGCACGATGTCCGCCATCCGGGCCTGCTCTGCCATGAACGGGCGCGGTCCATCAACCTTGCCACTGTGCGGCTGCCCGTGCTTAGATTCGGCTTAACCAGCCGGCCCCCGCCGGCGGCGGTGGGTGCACCCTCGAGATGATCCTGCAATGCCCCGAATGCCAGACCCGCTACCTGGTGCCGGACGCGGCGATCGGGCCGGAGGGGCGCACGGTGCGCTGCGCCAATTGCCGCCACAGCTGGTTCCAGGCGCCCGGTGCTCCCGAGCCCGTCGTCGCGCCGCCGCCGCCGCCGGTGCCCGCCCCGTCGATCGCCGGGGACGAAGCCGCCACCCCGCCCGCGCCCGAGCCGCCGCCGTTCGTCGAGCAGGCGCCGCTCGTCGAGCAGGCGCCGGCCTATGATGCCTTCGCGCACCGTCCGCCCTTCCGCGCCCGGCGCAATCCGGCGCGGGCCTGGACGGCCGCGGCGCTGGGGGCGGGGGCGCTGATGCTGGCGGCGGTGGGCGCGATCTCGTGGCTCGGCACGCCCAACCTGCTCGCGCGCGTCGGCCTGCCGGTCGGCGCCGCCGAGACGCCGCTCCGGCTCAAGGACAACCCGATCGAGCGCCGCGAGCTGGAGAACGGCTCGGAGCTGTTCGCCGTCTCCGGCCAGGTCACGAACCCGTCGGGCGAGCGCCAGCGTGTCCCCGACATCCGCGCCGAGCTGCGCGATGCCCATGGCCGGCTGGTCTACAGCTGGACGATCACGCCCCAGCAGCGCACGCTCGCGCCCGGCGCGGCGGTGGATTTCAACTCCGCCAAGCTCGACGTGCCCGCCAGCTCCAAGCGCCTGGAGCTGAGCTTCGCCGGCGATGCGGGGGGCTGAACCCTTGTTGCGCGCGCGCGAATGCCCTGCTACGGGCGCGCCCTTGCCAGCCGCCGGCGCTCCCGGCGGACATCACGTGCGGTCGTGGCGGAACTGGTAGACGCGCAACGTTGAGGTCGTTGTGTCCGAAAGGACGTGGAAGTTCGAGTCTTCTCGACCGCACCACCGCCGACGCGGCGATGCCGTAGCGTCGCTATGGCGAGCGCAAGGCGTCGGCGCGGCCAGCCTCGCTCAAGCGAGGACCGACGACACGGCTTCGCTGCGGCGCCTATCGTGATCTAGGTTCCGCGCCGATCCGTTGCCCGCAAGCGACGACTGGCCCGAACGCCCATGTCGGGCGTTGAACCGCGCACCGGTCGCGAAAGCCCAGCCTTGACTGCCTATCTCCACGCCATCGGCACCGCCGTGCCGCCGCACGACGTGCATGCCGCCTTTCGCGGCTGGGCGTCGACGCAGGTCGCGCCCGGTGCGCGCAAGCTGTTCGAGCGGATGGCGGGGCGCGCGGGTATCGACCATCGCTGGTCGGTGCTCGATCCCCGGTCGCTCGAGGCCGGCGGCTTCTACGCGGTCGAGCCGCTGCCCGGCACCGCCGCGCGGATGCAGGTCTATGCCGAGGCGGCGCCCGCGCTGGCGCTCGACGCGATCGCGCGCCTCGCCGAGCAGGTCGACACCGGCGGGATCACGCACCTGGTGGTGGCCAGCTGCACCGGCTTCGTCGCGCCCGGCGTCGACCAGATCATCGCCGCCCGGCTCGGCCTGTCGCCGTCGGTCGAGCGGCTGCTGGTCGGCTTCATGGGCTGCTACGCGGCGGTGGCGGCGCTGCGCCAGGCGCGGCACATCGTCCGTTCGCAACCCGACGCGCGTGTCCTCGTCGTGGCGGTGGAGCTGTCGACGCTGCATCTCCAGGCGACGCCGGAGGTCGAATCGCTGCTCGCCCAGTTGCAGTTCGGCGACGGCGCCGCGGCGGCGCTGGTGACGGGCACGCCGGGCGGCTTCGCGCTCGACCGCCCGTTCGCCGCGGCGCTGCCGGGATCGGCGGACCTGATCCGCTGGGACATCACCGACCGCGGCTTCGCGATGCAGCTGTCCGGCGAGGTGCCGGGCCGCATCGCCGCCGCGCTCGCCGACCGCGCGCTGGCGGACGCGGCGACGGGCGGGATCGCGCCTGCCGAGGTCGACGGCTGGGCGGTCCATGCCGGCGGCCGCTCGATCCTCGACGCGGTGGAGCATGCGCTCGGCCTCGCACCGGATGCGCTCGCCGCCAGCCGCGCGGTGCTGCGCGCGAACGGCAACATGTCGTCGGCGACGCTGATGTTCGTGCTCGACCGCCTGCTCGCCGGGCCGCCGGTGACGCACGGCGTCGCGCTGGCGTTCGGCCCCGGCCTTGCCGCCGAGGGCTTCGGGTTCGCGAGCGCCTGACGTGCTGGCACAACGCGCCGAGGGCGAGGAGCTGATGGACGCCGACGACCTCGATCCGGCGACCTACGCCGCCGTCGTCGGCGACCTCGCCCGGGTCAATGTCGTGACGATGGCGGCGCGCCCGACGCTGTCCTTCCTCGCCCGCGCCGCCGCGGGGCGCGAGCGCCTGCGCATCCTGGACGTCGGGTTCGGCGACGGCGACATGCTGCGCCGGGTCGCCCGCTGGGCCGGGCGGCGCGGCCTCGCGGTCGAGCTGACCGGCGTCGATCTCAATCCGCGCAGCGAGGCCGCCGCGCGCGCCCACACGCCTGCCGGCCTGCCGATCGGCTGGGTGACGGGCGACTATGCCGATCTGGCCGACGAACCCTGGGACTGCGTCATCTCCTCGCTCGTCGCGCATCACATGACGCGCGCGCAGCTGGTCGCCTTCCTCCGCTTCATGGACGCGCACACCCGGGTCGGCTGGCTGGTCAACGATCTCCACCGCCATGGCTTCGCGCATCGCGGTTTTCCCTGGCTCGCCCGCCTCGCCCGCTGGCACCCGATCGTCCGCCACGACGGCACGCTCTCGATCGCGCGCAGCTATCGGCCGGCGGAATGGCCGCCGATCCTGGCCGAAGCGGGCGTGCGCGACGCCCGCATCTATCGCGCCTTTCCGTTCCGCCTGTGCGTCGCCAGGATCCGCTGATGGCGCCCGCGCTGATCGTCGGCGGCGGGCTGGCGGGCGCCGCGGCGGCGATCACGCTCGCCCGCGCCGGCGCGCCGCACCTGCTGGTGGAGCGTGCCCACGAGACGGCGGACTCGCTGTGCGGCGGCTTCCTCAGCTGGCGCACGCTCGACCGGCTGGCGGCGCTGGGCGTCGCGGCGGAGGCGCTCAACCCGGCGCGGATCACGCAGGTGCGGCTGTTCGCGGGCGCGCGCCAGGCCGCCGCGCCGCTACCCCGCCCGGCGCTGGCGGTGTCGCGCCGCCGCCTCGATACGCTCCTGCTGGCCGGCGCCGAGTCCGCCGGCGCCGCGGTCGAGCGCGGCGTCGCGGTCCGCGAGGTGGCCGACAGCGCCGTCCGCACCGCCGACGGCGCGACGCTGGCGGCGGCGGCGCTGTTCCTCGCCAGCGGCAAGCACGACGTGCGCGGGGCGGCGCGCCCGGCCGCGGCGCGCGGCCCCGATCCGGCGCTGGGGCTGCGCGTCCGCCTCGGCCCCGCGCCGGCGCTGACCCGGCTGGTCGGCGACGCGATCGAGTTGCACCTGTTCCGCCACGGCTATGCGGGGCTGGCGCTGCAGGAGGACGGCACCGCCAACCTGTGCCTCGCGGTGCGCCGCTCGCGCCTGCACGCGGCGGGCGGCGCGGACGCGCTGCTCGCCGAGCTCGGCCGCGCGCTGCCCGCGCTGGGCGAGCGGCTCGCCTTTCGCGACGCCGCCGCGCCCGTCGATGCCGTCGCCAACGTCCCCTATGGCTGGCGCGCCCGCACCGGCACGGTCGGCGTCGCGCGGCTCGGCGACCAGGCCGCGGTGATCCCCTCGCTGGCCGGCGAAGGCATGGGCATCGCGCTGGCGAGCGGGGCGGGGGCGGCCGCCGCCTATGTCCGCGGCGGCGCCGACGCGCTGCCGGCGTGGCAGCGCCGCTTCGCCCGCCGGCTCGCCCGGCCGATGCGCGTCGCCGGCGCGGCGCGCGCGTTCGCCGAGGGTCCGTTCGCGCCGTTCGGCCTTCTCCTCGCCCATCCCGACTTGATCCAGGTCATCGCCCGATCGACCCGCGTCGATCCATAGCGGGTTGACGCTCACCGGCCGGGGACCGACATGCAGGCCATGGACCAGCTCAACCTTTCCGAGACCGAATGGAAGAAGCGGCTGACGCCGGCGCAGTATCATGTCCTGCGCGAGGCGGGTACCGAGCGCGCCTATGCCGGCGCGCTGACCGACAACAAGGCGGACGGCACCTATCGCTGCGCGGCGTGCGGGCTGGACCTGTTCGACAGCGCCGACAAGTTCGACAGCGGCTCGGGCTGGCCCAGCTTCACCCGGCCGATCGCCGCCGAGGCGGTGAGCGACCATACCGATACCAGTCACGGCATGATCCGCACCGAGACGCGCTGCGCCCGCTGCGACAGCCACCAGGGCCATGTCTTTCCTGACGGCCCGCCGCCGACGGGCCTGCGCTATTGCATCAATTCGATCGCGCTCGAGTTCCGCGCCCGCGCCGCGCCGCGCGCACCGGACTAGCGATAGCTCGACCGGAGACGCGCCAGCGCGGCCGGCCGCCGCGTAGCGGCGATTCGACGTCACGCGATTCACTCGCGTGACCCGCCGAGCGTCGCAGCGTCCATCATGCCACCCCGACCCGGGCATCACCTTCGGGAACTGAGCATCGTCCGAGACCAGGGATGGATCCCGGCTCAAGGCCGGGATGACGTCGGAACGATGCGTCGCCGGCAAAGCCGGCGTCGGTCGATCGGCTGCGCCGTCGCCGGCCGGGCTTGCGCTCGCGCACGCGCGATCGGCCCGGCGTGGCCGCACCTGCGCCGCGTCACGCTTGTCGCGGCCGAGCTTCCGGCGTAACGCCCGCCCCGAATGGCTCGTGCGCGTTCCCGCCCGCCCGCTCGCCCGTGGCGCCGGCGCTTCCTTCTCGCCCTGCAACTCGCGATCGCGGCCGTCGTGCTCGTGTTCGCGGCGCTGGCGATCGCCGTCTACGTCGCGCGTTCGGAGCTGCCGAGCTTCGAGCAGCTGAAATCCTCGCCCAATGGCCAGATGATCCGCGTCCATGCCGCCGACGGCACGGTGATCGTGTCGCTCGGGCCGAGCTACGGCCGCTGGCTCTCCTACGACCAGATCCCCGCGGTGATGCGCGACGCCACCGTCGCGGTGGAGGACCGGCGCTTCTACAAGCATCCCGGCGTCGATCCGATCGGCCTCGCGCGCGCCGCGGAGGTCCGGCTGCAGCGCGGCCGGTGGACGCAGGGCGGCTCCACCATCACCCAGCAGCTCGCCCGCAACGTCTTCCTGTCCAGCCAGAAGAAGTTCGCGCGCAAGGCCCGCGAATGGCTGCTGGCGCTGGCGATGGAGCGCAAGTTCACCAAGGCGCAGATCCTCGAACTCTATCTCAACAAGGTCTATTATGGCGGTGGCGCCTACGGCATCGATGCCGCCAGCCGCCGTTTCTTCGGCCATGGCGCCGACCAGCTGAGCCTCGCCGAAGCGGCGGTGATCGCCGGGCTGGTCAAGGCGCCGTCAAACTACTCCCCGACCGCCGACGCCGAAGCCGCCGTCGGCCGCGCCGGCGTCGTCATCCAGGCGATGGAGGAAACGGGCGCGATCACCCATGCCGAGGCGCTCGGCGCCGATCCCAAGGGCCTGGCGCTCGCGCCCGAGCCCAAGCAGAACAGCGTCCGCTATTTCACCGACTGGGCGCTGCCGCAGCTCGACCTCCTCATCGACGAGCACACCGCGCCGCTCGACGTCTACACCACGCTCGACCTGTCGATGCAGAAGGTGGCGGACGATGCGATCCGCCAGAACGCGCCCGTCGGCGCGCAGGGGGCGCTGGTCAGCCTCGATCGCGACGGCGCGGTCAAGGCGATGGTGGGCGGCAAGGATTACGTGTCCTCGATCTACAATCGTGCCACCCAGGCGACGCGGCAGCCCGGCTCGTCGTTCAAGCTGTTCGTCTATCTCGCCGCGCTGGAGGCCGGGCACAAGCCCGAGGATACGGTGGTCGACGAGCCGGTGACGATCGACGGCTGGAGCCCGCGCAACGATTCGCGGCACAATAGCGGGCAGGTCTCGCTCCGCACCGCCTTCGCCTATTCGCTCAACACGGTGGCGGCGAAGCTGGGGCAGGAGGTGGGCTTTCCCACCGTCGCCGACATGGCGCGCCGCTTCGGCATCACCACGCCGGTGAACACCCACCCGTCGATGGTGCTCGGCACCTCCGACGTGCGATTGATCGACATGACGCGCGCCTTCGCCAGCGTCGGCCAGAACGGCATTGCCGTCGCGCCCTATGGCATCACCCGCGTCGAGGCGGACGGGCAGGTGATCTACCGCCACGAGACCGATCAGAGCCACGTGCTGGTCGCGCCCTATGTCGCCGCCGAGATGATCGACCTGCTCCAGACCGCGGTCAACACCGGCACCGGGCGGGCGGCGCAGATCGGCCGGCCGGTCGCGGGCAAGACGGGCACGACGACGTCCAGCAAGGACGGCTGGTTCCTGGGCTTCTCCAGCGGGCTCACCACCGGCGTGTGGATGGGCCGCGACGATGCGCGGCCGATCCCCGGGCTGCACGGCGGCACCGCACCCGCCAAGGCCTTCGCCGCGTTCATGGGGCCGGCGACGCGCAGCCGCCCGATCGAGCAGTTCCAGACGCAGGTCACGCTGCCGGACTGGCAGCTCGACAATGAAGAGGACGCCTATCTCGGCGAGCAGGACAACAGCGTCGGTGTCGACGCGGACGGCAACCCCGTGCCCGACGCGCCGCCGACGGCCGCCGCGCCGCCGCCCGACCGCGACGGCGAGACGACCGCGCCGCCGTCGGACGGCGGCGCCGACGACGAGCCGGATCAGCCCGCGCCGCAACCGCGCCAGCGGCTCGACCAGGATTTCATCGACCGCGCCATCGGCCGCCCGCGCGACCGGCGCGAGCCGCCGGCGGCCGCCGCGCCCTCACGCCAGTTGCCGCCGCGCGACCCCGGCGCCTACCGGGACGACCGTCCGAACCAGTGAAGGCCGGCGCCGTGACGGCGCAGCCAGTCGCGCGCCGTGCCGGGGTCCGCACCCAGCAGCTCGGCGACCAGCGCGTGGAAGGCCGGTCCGTGATGCATGTGGACGCGGTGCGCGACCTCGTGCGCCACCGTCGCGCGCCGGACATGGCCGGGCGCGAGCAGCAGCCGCCAGCTGTAGCGGATCACGCCGGTGGACGCGCAGCTGCCCCACCGCCCCTTGGCGTCGCCCACCGCCACCCGCGCGACCGCGACGCCGGCCAACGCCGCGAACGCGGCCGTCTCGCGGCTGAGCAGCAGCAGCGCCTCGCGCCGCAGCCACGCCTCGACGCGGCGCGGCAGCGTCTCGATCGGTCCCTGCGCGGCGAGCAGGTCGCCCTCGCGCCGGAGCGTCCGCCGCGGGCCGGGCGACCAGGCGAGCGTCAGTGCCGCGTCGGCGACCGGCAGCACCGCGCCGGGCGCGAACGGCCGCGGCTCGGGGAGGCGCGCGCGCTGGGCGGCGAGCCACGTCGCCTTGCCCTCCGCCCAGGCGAGTGCCGGCTGCAGCGCCGCCCGCTGGGGGATGGTCAGGCGCGCACGCCCCGTCACCGGGTCCAGCGACAGCCGGAGCGAGCGCGCCCGCGGGTGGCGCACGACCTCCAAGTCGCTCACAGCACCCGGTCGACCAGATGGTGCTCCAGATCGCCGACATCGTCCTCGCTGACCGTCCAGCCGCTGACCGACTGGCCGGCGCGATGCACCGCCTCGCGGTCGCCGGAGACGAGATAATGCCACTCGGGCAGCGGCTCGCCATGCGCGCGCAGCCGATAGGCGCAGGTGGAGGGCAGCCAGTCGATGGCGCGGACGTTGCCGGCGGTCAGCCGCACGCATTCGGGCACATAGGCGCGGCGGTTGCGATAGTCCGCGCACTGCCCCGTGCGCCGGTCGAGCAGGCGGCAGGCGACGTTGGTCGGATGCAACTCGCCCGTATCCTCGTCCTCCAGCTTGTGCAGGCAGCACTTGCCGCAGCCGTCGCACAGCGCCTCCCACTGCCCGCGGTCGAGGCGCTCGATCGGCATTTCCCAGAAGGGTTCGCTCATTTCACCCAGCGCTCGATGGTGCGGGCGACCTCCGCGGGGCCGCCGTCCGCCCCGGCCAGCGCAATCGGCTTGCCGTCCGGGTCCATCAGATAGGCGGCGCGGCTATGGTCCACCAGATAGCCGCCGCCCGGCGCCGTGGGGCCGAGCGAATGCGCGACCCCATACTCCCTGGCGACCGCGTCGATCGCCGCCGGGCTGCCGGTCAACCCGACCGCGCGGGGGTGGAAGGCGCGGACGAACTGCTTCAGCACCGCGGGCGTGTCGCGGGCGGGGTCGACCGTGACGAAGATGGGCACCACCTTGGCGCCGACCGCGGGGTCGCTGGCCTCGACCTGCTTCAGGCCGGCGCCGATCGCGCCCATCTCGGTCGGGCAGGCGTCGGGGCAGAAGGTGTAGCCGAAATAGACGATCCGCCACCGTCCGGCGAAGCTGCGGTCGGTGACGGGCCGGCCGTCCTGGTCGGTGAGCGCGAACGGGCCGCCGATCCGCGCGCCGGCAAGCGGCGGGGTCTCGGCCGGGCGCTGGCAGGCGCCGAGCAGCAGCAGCAGGGCGCAGACGAGCCTGTTCATCGCGCCCTCAGCCTTGATCGCTAACGCCCGGCGGCGCAAGCATCGCCGCTACCGTTGCCAAGGACTTGTGTCATGCTCCGCCCTCTCGCGCTCGCCGCCGCCCTCCTTCTCGCCGCCCCCGCCGCCGCGCAGTTCGGCTCCGACAGCTACAAGTTCCTCCAGGCCGTGCGCGACTCCAAGAACAACGACGTCATCCAGGCCCTCAACAAACCCGGCAGCAACCTCGTCAACACCCGCGACCCCTCCTCCGGTGAAGCGGCGTTGCACATCACCGTCCGGCGCGGCGACGTGCCCTACACCACCTTCCTGCTGCAGAAGGGCGCCGATCCCAACATCCGCGACGGCAAGAACAACACGCCGATGATGATCGCCGCGGAGACGGGGCAGGACGACATGGTCTCGCTGCTGCTGCTGGTCAGGGCGAACCCCAACCTCGCCAACGCCTCGGGCGAGACGCCGCTGATCCGCGCCGTGCAGCGCCGCGACCTGACGCTGGTGCGCACGCTGCTGACCGCCAAGGCGGACCCCGACCAGCGCGACATCATCGCCGGGCTGTCGGCACGCGATTATGCCCAGCGCGACACCCGCACGCCGGCGCTCGCCAAGATGCTCGCCGACACGCCCAAGGTGACGCGCGCCGGCGTCGCCGGCCCGAAGCTATAGCGTCGCCAGGTCGGGATCGTTGAGCGCGACCAGCCGCCGCGCCGCCCGCCTGGCAAAGGCGAGCGTGCAGCGCTTGCGGACGTGCGCGGGGAGCGGCTCGCCATGCGCCGGCCGGACGATCTCCGCGTCATAGCGATCGGCGACGATCACGCCGGTGCGCGCCGGCAGGAAGGTGGGGCCGTCGAGCGGGCGGAGATCGAACCCCGCCGGCACCGCCCAGAAGAAGCGGTCGCAATGCGCCAGGTAATCGGGCCATTTGCCGTCGCCGAGCAGGTCGGCGCGCGACACCTTGATCTCGACGATGGTGATCCGCCCGTGCGCGTCGAGCGCCATCAGGTCGGCGCGGCGGCCGCCGTCGAGCGGCACCTCCGCCAGCGCCAGCAGGTCGTGGCGGAACAGCAGCCGCGTCACGCCCCGGCACACGTCCGCCGCGCACAGCGGTGAGCCGGGCGCGTCGACGCAGGACTGGGGCGGCGCATCAAGCATGACCGCGATCTAACGGCTCGGCGCGATCCGGGCCAGAAAGGAGAGGGGGGCGGGTCAATGGAAGTCCCGCGAGATGATCCGGACGTCGCGCGGGTGGCCGCCGCGCGGATCGTGGCTCCTGGTCGGCGCGTGCCGGACCCAGCCGTCATAGCCGTCGCCCGCGGCGGTATCGAGGATCGGGACGTGATCCGCCGACAATCGCGACAGCTCGGGCGTGCGATCATGGGCGCGCGTGGTCATCAGGTGGACGACGCCCTCTTCGCTGCGCTGGATCACGCCCTCCAGCACGAGGAGCCGCGCCGCCATCACCGCGCGGCGGTTCGCCTCGAAGTCGCGCGCCCACAACAGCGCGTTGGCGACGCCGGTCTCGTCCTCGATCGTGACGAAGATCGCGTTGCCCTTGCCCGGCCGCTGGCGGACCAGCACCACGCCGGCGACGCGCGCGCGGCGGCCGTTCGGAGCCTCCCGCGCCTCTGCCGCCGACAGCACGCCCTCCGCCGCGAACAGCGGGCGCAGGAAGCGCATCGGATGATCCTTCAGCGACAGGCGCGTGGTCTGGTAGTCGGCGACGACCTGCTCGGCGCGCGGCATGGCGGGCAGGCCCGCATCGGGCTCGCGGCCGAGCTCGGGCGCCTGCGCCGCGGCGAACAGCGGCAGCTGCGCGGGCGGGGTGCGCCGCACCTCCCAGCCGGCGTCGCGCCGGTCCAGCCCCAGCGAGCCGAGTGCGTCGGCGTCGGCGAGCAGCCGCAGCGCGCGCGGCGGCAGGCGGCGCGCGAGGTCTTCCACCGTCGCGAACGGCGCGTGCCGCACGATCTCGGCCGCCCAGGCCTCGCGGAAGCCGTCGATCTGGCGCAAGCCGAGCCGGATCGCCCAGGCGCCGTCGATCCGCACGGCGGGATCCCATTGCGCGCCGCCCGGGGCGGGATTGGCCGGGCGCGTCACGACGGCGTTCCGGCCGGGCGTCGTCGCTTCCATCGCATGGTCCCAGCCGCTCGCATTGACGTCGAGCGGCTTCACCTCGACGCCATGCTCCTGTCCGTCGCGGACCAGCTGGGCGGGCGCGTAGAAGCCCATCGGCTGCGCGTTCAGGATCGCGCAGCCGAACACGGCCGGGTAGAAGCATTTCAGCCAGGCGGAGACATAGACCAGCCGCGCGAACGACAGCGCGTGGCTTTCGGGAAAGCCATAGGAGCCGAAGCCCTCGATCTGGCTGTAGCAGCGCTCGGCGAACGCTTCCTCGTACCCGCGCCGGACCATGCCGCCGACCAGCTTCGCCTTGAAATCCTCCATGCCGCCGACGTGACGGAAGGTCGCCATCGCGCGGCGAAGCTGGTTGGCCTCGTCGGGCGTGAACTCGGCCGCGACGATGGCCAGCTTCATCGCCTGCTCCTGGAACAGTGGGACGCCATAGGTGAAGCGGAGCAGATTTCGCAGCTCGTCGGGATCGTGCGGCGGCTTGGGCGATGGGAACTCGACCGGCTCCTTGCCGGCGCGGCGGCGCAGATAGGGATGGACCATGTCGCCCTCGATCGGGCCGGGGCGGACGATCGCGACCTGGACGACGAGGTCGTAGAACGCGCGGGGCTTCAAGCGCGGCAGCATGTTGATCTGCGCGCGGCTCTCCACCTGGAAGACGCCGATCGAATCGCCGGCCTGCAGCATGTGGTAGACAGCGTCGTGCTCTTCGTCGGCGATGGTGTCGAGCTGCGGATCGGCAAGGCCGGCGGCGCGCAGCAGATCGAACGCCTTGCGGATACACGTCAGCATGCCGAGCGCGAGGATATCGACCTTCATCAGCCCGAGCGCGTCGATATCGTCCTTGTCCCATTCGATGAAGGTGCGCTCGGCCATCGCGCCGTTGTGGATCGGCACCGTCTCGTCGAGCCGGTTTTGGGTCAGCACATAGCCGCCGACATGCTGCGACAGGTGGCGCGGAAAGGTCAGCAGCCGCCCCACCAGCCCGCCCAGCCGGCGCATCTCGGCATGGTCGGCGTCGAAGCCGGTCTCGGCGAAGCGCTTGTCCTCGAAGCGGTCGGAGAAGCTGCCCCACACCGTCGAGGTCAGCCGCCCGGTCACGTCCTCGGTCAGCCCGAGCACGCGGCCGACCTCGCGCACCGCCGAGCGCGGGCGATAATGGATCACGGTCGCCGCGATCGCCGCGCGGTCGCGGCCGTAGCGGCGATAGATATACTGCATCACCTCCTCGCGCCGCTCATGCTCGAAATCGACGTCGATGTCGGGCGGCTCGTCACGCTCGGCGGAGACGAAGCGCGAGAACAGCAGGTCGTATTTCATCGGATCGACCGAGGTGACGCCGAGCAGGAAGCAGACCACCGAATTGGCCGCCGAGCCGCGCCCCTGGCACAGGATGCCGAGCCGCCGCGCCTCGCGGACGACATCGTGGACGGTGAGGAAATAATAGGCGTAGCGGCGGTCGCGGATCAGGTGGAACTCCTCCGCCAGCGCCCTGGCCACCCTGGGCGGCGTGACGGGGCCGTAACGCTCGTGCGCGGCGCTCGTGACGAGCAGCTCCAGCCAGTCCTGCGGGTCCCAGCCGGCGGGCACCGGCTCGTGCGGATATTCGTAGCGCAGCTCGGCGAGGTCGAACCCGATGCGGGCGAGCAGCTTGGCGGTCTCGGCGAGCGCGTCGGGGCGATCGGCGAACAGGCGCGCCATCTCCTCGGCGTCCTTGAGGTGGCGCTCGGCATTGGCGGCGAGCCGGCGGCCCGCGGCCTGCACCGTCACGCCCTCACGGATGCAGGTGACGACGTCGTGCAGATCGCGCTCGCCGGGCGCGGCGTAGAGCGCGTCGGCGGTGGCGAGCAGCGGGATGTCGGCGGCGTCGGCGATCGTGGCGAGCGCCGCCAGGCGCCGCCGGTCATGGCCGGCGCGCGGCATGGTGACACCGAGCCAGAGCCGGCCGGCGCAGTGGGGCCGCAGGGTGGCGAGCGCTTCGGACACATCCTCGATCCGCCGGCGTTCGGCAGGCTGCGGCTGGTCGGGATGGGGCACCTGTTCGGCGGCCCGCGCGCTGCTCGTCGGCAGGACGATGAGCAACAGGTCTTCGAGATGCGCGAGCAGGTCGGCGAGATGGAGGATGCAGCTCCCTTTCTGCGCGCGGCGGTTGCCGACGGTGAGGAGGCGGGTGAGCCGGCCCCAGCCGACGCGCGTGGCGGGATAGGCGACGATGTCGGGCGTGCCGTCCGCGAACACCAGCCGAGTCCCGGTGGCGAGCTTGAAGTCGAGCGGCGGCAGCCGGACGCCGAGCAGCCCGCCGCGCGCGCGCTTCAGCGCGTCCCAGGCGCGCACCACGCCGGCGACGGTGTTGCGATCGGCGATGCCGAGGCCCGGCAGGCCGAGCGCCACCGCGCGGGAGACCATGTCGGAGGGATGGCTCGCGCCGTCGAGGAAGGAGAAATTGGTGGCGGCGACCAGCTCGGCGAAGGGTGGCGCGGGCGGGGCGGCGCGCCCGGGCGAAGGCGGCGGGAACGGGACGACCCTGCTCATGCGAACAGGCCGTGGACATACCAGCGCGGGCTGTCGGTCTCGGCGAACAGGCCGTGGCGGAAGATCCAGAAGCGGCGGCCGCGGATATCCTCGACGCGATAATAGTCGCGGGTCGGCTGGCCCGACGCCGTCGCGGCGTCATGTCGCCACCAATCGGCGGCGATGCGCTCCGGTCCCTCGGCGCGCGCCACCTCGTGCAGCGCGCGCCGCCAGCGGAAGCGGCGCGGCGGGCCGTCGGGCACCTCCGCCATCACCGCCTCGATCGGCTGCGGCGGGTCGAACAGGTGGATGGGGCGCAGCGGCGGCTCGCCGGGCTCGGGCCGTGGCCAGACCGCGGGCGCGGCGGCAGCGGCCGCGGGCAGGGTCAGCTCGGCCTGTTCGGGCTGGTGGCTGTCGCGCGGCGCGAACCGGCGCACGCGGGCGCGGCCGAGACGGGTGGAGAGCCGGTCGACCAGCTGCGCCATCTCGTCGCCATGCCCCTGCCCACCCTCCAGCCGCAGCTGATGCGCATCCAGCGGCTCGGCGAGCGGCACGTCCAGCCGCAGCAGGTCATAGCCGAAGCCGGGATCGAGCGGATCGGCGAGCGTGTCGATGCGCTCGCGGAACAGGCGCATCAGCAGCGACACGTCGCGCGTCGGCCGGCCGGTCTCGATCCGGAGGCCCTGCACCTGGCCGTCGGCGCGGAACAGCCGAGCCTCCCAGCGGCGCCCTCCCTGCCGACGCTGCTCCAGCGCGGCCGCGGCCTCGCCGGCCAGCTCGGCCAGCACCTCCAGCGCGAATGCGGTCCTGGCGATCGGCTCGGCGAAGCGGCGCTCGACGCTGACCGGGCTCTCGCGGCGCTGCGGGCGGACGGGCGCCTTCACCTCGCCCTGCAGGCGTCGCACCGCGTCCGCCGCGCCTGCGCCGAAGCGCGCGGCGAGGCCGGCGAGCGGGCGCGCCATGACGTCGCCCACCGTCTTCAGCCCGGCGACGCCGAGCGCCGCGGTCGCCTCCTCGTCCAGGCCGAGCGCGGCGACCGGCAGCCGCTTCACCGCGCCGGCCTCGTCGGGGGCCGGCGCGCCGGCGAAGCGGGCGAGCGCGTGCGCGATCTCCGGCGTGTTCCCGAACGCGTGGCGGGTGCGGACGCCGCGGCGCGCGAACCGGCGCTCGACATCGGCGGCGAGGAAGCGCTCCCCCTCGAACGCATGGGTGCAGCCGGCGATGTCCATCACCAGCGCGTCGGGCGGCAGCGGCGCGACCACCGGCGAATAGCGACCGCACGCCTCGGCGAGCCGCTCCAGCCAGTCGGCGTCGGCGTGCGGCGCGTGCGCGAACGCCTGGAGCTCGGGGACGCGCGCGCGGGCGTCGGCCAGCGTCAGGCCGGGCTGCAGCCCGAGCTGGGCGGCGCGGAGATCGGTCGCGGCGAGACGGATCGCATTGCCGATGGTCTGCGTGAACGCGACCGGCGCGTCATCCGAGCCGACGAAGAGGTGCGGGCGCGTCGCGCGCAGCCGCTCGATCGGCAGCCAGGGAAAGACCAGCGCCAGGTAGCGGCGCGGCGTGGAGCTTCTTGTCGTCACGGTCCCACTCCACGCGCCAGCGCTGCCCTGCGGGGCCGCCGCGCCGGCGCTCAAGTTCGAGGTGAAAGGCGGGGCGGCCCGGCGCGTCGGCGGCGAGCGCGGTCGACGGGCAGGCGGCCACCCCCCAGCGCGTGGCGGCAGCACTCGGCGCGGGCGCGCCGCCGGCGACGCGCAGCAGCAGCACGACGGCGCCGGAGCTCTCCGCGGCGAGCTGGAGCCGGCGGGTGGCGGTGAGGTCCAGCCCGGGGGCCGGCCCCCAGGCCTCCACCACCAGCATGCCCAGCCCCGGGCAGCGCGCCGCGTCGGCGGCGGCGCGCAGCAGCGCCGGTGCGTCGGCGACCACCGCCATCACCAGGGCGGCGGGGTCCAGCCCCAGCTCGACCAGCCCGCCGGCATGGAGCCGTCCCGCCCGCCGCTGCGCCTCCTCCGTCCGCAGCCACAGCAGCGGCGTCGCCTCGCCCGCCAGCGCCAGCGCGACGCCGAAACCTGCCGCGACGGCGGCATCCTCCGGCGCGGCCGCGCGCAGCTCGTGCAGCCGCGCCGCCGGCAGACCGCGCGCGAGCCAGTCCGCCGGGTGCGACGCCTCCTGCGCGCGCGCCACCGTGATAGCGGGCACATGCCGCAACCGGGTGTGCAGGGCTGGCGAATCGCGCATAGATGTTCTTGTAATGTTCTAATCCAGTCGACGCCAACCCTCCGACTCGGTTCGGGTTCCGGAAACGGCTTGCGAGCGTCCGGACCCGCTGCTAATGGCCGCGGCTCACCTGCCCGGGGCCTGCGCCGCCGGGCTCGCGCCAGAGCGGGCGTAGCTCAGGGGTAGAGCACAACCTTGCCAAGGTTGGGGTCGAGGGTTCGAATCCCTTCGCCCGCTCCAACGTTATTGCGGAAACCAGTCAAGGTCTCCGTTCTGCCACTTAACGGAGCATCGCGTGAGCGCGTATGCACCCCGTGCTTTTCTCCGCTCCCAATTCTAGGGCTCAGACCCATAAATAGGACTCCCAAGGCTGAGGCGATGTGATTCAAGCTCTTTGAGGAGAGCGAGGATGGCGGGTGAGTTCTGGCTGAGCGAGGAGCAGTTCGGGCGCTTGGCGCCGTTGCTGCCGACGGACACGCGGGGCGTTGCGCGGGTCGATGACCGACGGGTGATCTCGGGCATCGTGCATGTGCTGATGAGCGGCGGACGCTGGGTCGATGCGCCCGCCTGTTACGGTCCGAAGAAGACGCTCTACAACCGCTGGGTGCGCTGGGCGAAGAAGGGCGTGTGGCAGCGTGCGTTCGAGACGCTGGCGGCGGCGGGCGGTCCGCCTGCCGAACTGATGCTCGACAGCACCTGGGCCAGGGCACACCGCTCGGCGGCGGGCGGAAAAGGGGGGCTGCGGCCAACGCCATAGGCCGCTCACGTGGCGGCCCGACGACCAAGC
Organism: uncultured Sphingomonas sp.; assembly: GCF_964250165.1. Classification (GTDB taxonomy): domain Bacteria; phylum Pseudomonadota; class Alphaproteobacteria; order Sphingomonadales; family Sphingomonadaceae; genus Sphingomonas. The sequence goes on from NZ_CAXUEK010000024.1 coordinate 19,377, forward strand.
TGCACGCGCTGGTGGATGGGCTGGGCCGCCTCGTCGCCTTCACCATCAAACCTTGGGATCAAACACCCAGGGAGCGACCATGGAACGGCTCGGCTACTCAGCTCGACATGCTGCTCCGGTGGGACGTCATCGACAGCACGAATGCGAAATCGTCGGCGTACTCCGCGTCGGACTTAGCCTTGGACAGATCGTTCATGTCGTGCCCGCCGTCGAAGTCAATCCGCAGCAACGCGACCCCGCCGGGGTTCGCCGCCTGCAACCGCGCGGCCATCTTGCCGGCGTTGTGCGGCGCGACGCGGATGTCGTTGCTGCTCGTGGTGAGCAGGATTGGCGGGTAGTGCACACCGTCGCTCACCGCCTGATAGCTGTCCATCGCCTTCAGCGCGCGGTAGCCCGCCTCGTCCATGATCGACCCGAACTCGGGTACGTTGGGTTGGCCGTTGGGCTCGAACTCGGCGCGTAACGGATTGGACATGCCGACTTTGGAGATCACGGCGGCGAACAGGTCGGGGCGTTCGGTCATCGCCCGGCCCACCGTGATTCCGCCGGCCGACCCGCCGAGGATCGCGAGCTGCTGGGCTGAGGTATAGCCCCTCGCGACCAGCGTCTCGCAGCAGTCGATCAGGTCATGCCAGGTGTTGGGCTTGGTCGCCTTCATGCCGGCCTCGTGCCAGGCGTGGCCATATTCGCCGCCGCCGCGGACGTGCGCGGTGGCGATTGTACCGCCGGCCTCCAGGAACGCGATGTTGCGCGCGTCGAAGGCGGGCTGGGATGGCCATTGATAGGCCCCATAGGCATGGACGAGGCACGGTGCGGCCCTGATCGGCCCCTTGCGGCGAACGATCGAGATCGGCACCCGCGTCCCGTCGCGCGCGGTCGCGAAGACGCGGGCATACTCGTAAGGCGAGAGGTCGATGGCGGGGCGCTGCTGGAGCGCGGTGCGGGTCGCGCTGCCGGTTCGGCCATCGACCGCGAAGATCGTGCCGGGCTGCAGCCAGCTGGTGACCCGCACCAGCGCGGCCCCGTTCTGCGCATTGACCGCGACGCTCTGCACCCAGCCTGCATAGGGCAGCGCCACGCGCCGCATGGGGCCCGCCGCGGACTGGAAGAACAAGCTCTGCTCGCCGCCGTCATTGACCGTGACAAAGGTGCCCTCGCGCCCGGCGTTGAGCTCGTCGAGCACGCTTGCACCGGCGGGCACGACGACGTGCGCCGTCGCCAGCGTCCCCGTCGCCGCGTCGATCGCGAGCAGCGCGCCGTTGGCGGCGGGGCGATTGGCGATGACGTAGAGCGTGGCCCCGCTCAGCGCGAAGTCGGCGACGCCCTCGTCCGCCGTGCAGACCCGCCGCCACGTCGCCTTGCCGGCTAGTACGTCGTCCAGCCGCGCGAGATAGATGGCGAAGGCGCGGACATAGCCGTCGCGCATCAGCAGCGCGACGTGGTCGGAGCCGATCCCGACCTGCATTTCGGGCGACGAGATCGACGCCATCGGAACGGCGGCGTCGATGCCCGCCGCCATGATCCTGCGGTCGGCGGCCTGCGCGGTGTCGACACGGTGGAGCCACAGGCTGCGATCGTTGTAGAAATCGGGGTTACCCGCCGGTCGGCCGGCAAAGCGGTTGTAGAAGAAGCCGCTGTCGTCGGGCAGCCAGGCCGCGGCGGCATAGTGCGCGTCGGCGACCCGGTCGGGGAGCAGTCGCCCGCTCGCAACCTCGACGACGTGGCCGATCGCGTTCTCCGACCCCGCCAGCGCGACCCCGAACGCCAGGTAGCGCCCGGTCGGCGACGGCACCCACCAGGTGATCGCAGCGGGCGCGCCGCCGGCCGCGAACGCCGCCGGATCGGCCAGCACCTGCTGGCGCCCGTCGGGATAGTGCGCGACGATGCGCGCGATGGCGGCTCCTGCCTCGCGCTTCTGCAGGAACCGGATCGCGCCCGCCGGCTTGGGGTAGGTCACCTGCGTCACGTCGCCCGACAGTTCAGCGATCCGCTGAAGCAGCCGGGGCCGGTCCGGGCAGGCGGCCAGCACGCCGCGCGCGTAGCTGTCCTGGCCGCGCATGAACGGCAGCCAGTCGCGGTCCGCCCGGTTCTCCAGCCAGCGATAGCGGTCGACGATCTTCTCGCCCCACAGGGTCTCGGTAACCGGCTCCAGCCGTGCGACCGGCGGACGCGCGGGAGCGGCGGCGCAAGCGATACGGGGCAGGAAGGCGACGCCCCCAATCAGGCCCGCGCTGGTCAGGAAGCGGCGGCGGGAAAGCGGACGATCGGCGGTTTGGGTCACAAGCGGTCTCCTCGCCCGTCCCGATGACACCATGGTCGCCCCGGCGCCTCCGCCGATCGGTGAACGTCGGCAGCGATCGGCGAACGACGATGGCGCAGTGGCGAGGGCGGGATAGAAGGACGCGTGACCCGAACCTCCCACATTCCGGCATCTGCGCCCGCGCTCGATCTGCCGCGCCGCGCCGTCCTCGCCTCGATCGCGATCTTCTGGTCGGGATGGATCGTGCTGATGAGCCTGCGCGCGCTGCTGCTCGGGTTCGCGGAACCGGGCGATCTGCTCCCGCGCCGCTTGCTCGCCGCGCTCGGCGGCGCGGCGCTGATGGTACTGTTCTGGCGGGGGTTACGCTGGGTGCGCGGCGACCGGCCCGCGCCGGTCGCGGTCGCGGCGCTGGTCGGCGCGGTTCCCGCCACGATCGCCTTCGCCTGCCTCAACTGGTTCCTGTTCTATGGCTGGAACCCGCCGCCCTCGATCGCCGCCGACGTCGCGCGCTGGGGCTATGCGTCGGTGTTCCGCTACGAGGTGGTCGACACGTCGGTGTCGTGGTTCTTCTTCTTCGGCGGCTGGGCGATCCTCTACCTGTTCCTGCGCGCGGCGGCGCGGTCTGCGGCGGCGGAGAAGGCGGGCGCGCAGGCCGAGTTGCGCGCGTTGCGATACCAGATCAACCCGCACTTCCTGTTCAACGCGCTCAACGCGCTCGCCGAGCTGGTGCAGACCGGCCGCGCGGCGGACGCCGATTGCATGATCCTTGACCTGTCGGCGCTGCTGCGCCGAATGCTGGGCGAGGCCGACGCCGCGCCGGAAGTTCCACTCGCCGACGAGATTGACCTGCAACGCCTGTACCTCGCGCTGGAGGCACGGCGGTTCGAGGATCGGCTGCGCGTCGAGATCGACCTGCCCGACCGGCTGGCGGGCACGCTCGTGCCGCGCCTGATCCTTCAGCCGCTGGTCGAGAACGCGGTGAAGTACGCGCTGGGCGCGTCGCACGATGTCGTGACCATTCGCATCGCCGCCGAGCTGGCGAACCATCATCTGGTACTGACGGTCGATGATGACGGTCCAGCCCGCGATGCCCCCGCCGCCGGGTTCGGGATCGGCCTCTCTAATGTCCGCGAGCGATTGCGCCTGCGCTACGGCGCGGCGGCCGAGCTGATCGCGAGCCCGCGCGCAGGCGGCGGCTACCGCGCGCGAATCGAGCTGCCGCATGACTGATCGCCTGCGCGTCCTGATCGTCGACGACGAGCCCGCCGCCGTGCGACGCCTCGCGCGGCTGTGCGAGGCGATGCCGGAGATCGCGGTGGTCGCCACTGCCAGTGGCGGGCCGGAGGCGCTCGCGATCCTCGACCGCGCCGTCGTCGACGTCATCCTGCTCGACATCGAGATGCCCGGCATGTCGGGGCTGGCGTTCGCCGAGCATCTGGTCGGCCGCGACCCGGCGCCCGCGATCGTGTTCGTCACCGCATTCGAGCGGTTCGCGATCCAGGCGTTCGCGGTCGACGCGGTCGGCTACCTGCTGAAGCCCGTCGACCCGGCGCTGCTGCGCGCCACGATCGACCGCGTCGCGCGGCGCACCACAGCCTCGCCACCGGCGGAGCGCGACACCGTGTTCTGGGCACCCACTGGCGGCGCGCTGGTGCGGGTAGAGGCCAGCGACATCGACCGCATCAGCGGCGAGGATGATTATGCACGGCTGCATACCGGCGCAATCAGCTATCTCGTCGCGGAACGCCTGTACGCGATCGAGCAACGCCTCGGCAGCGACCGCTTCGTCCGCATCCACCGCTCGATGCTGGTCAACCGCGATCGGATCGAGGCGCTGGTACCCGATGGCGGGAGCTGGGCCGTCCGCATCGGGTCGGGCGAGCAGTTCACGATCGGCCGCTCGTTCCTCCCTGCGTTGAAGCAGGTGCTGAAGGTGGCAGGGCGGTCCTGACCCAGTCTCGGCCGTTCATGCCGGCTTGAGCGCACTTCGAGACCGGTCATCCGTTCATGTGCTGATTTCCCGGCTTGGATCAACCGGAACGGCAGCGTGGCTTTCGCGCGGTGAAGGCTGTCGCATGACCGGACGATCGGGACGTCGCACGAATGCTGGAGTTCATGACGAGAGCTTGCGGGAAGAGCCTGCATGCGATTGGCGGCCCCTTACTTAAGTTCCCGAGCCGATGGCCGACGCGAATGCGGGCTGTGACGCAGATTTCCCATGAGTGGCTTAAACCTTGAACCTGCAGAGAAATAGGAGCTAACCAATATCGGTAGCTCGTCATGGATGGGCGCTGGTAGCGCAGCATGAGGTCGGCGATGACTTGGTGGGAGAAGGTCACGACGGTTATCGCCATGGTGGCGATGATGGAGGTGATCGCCTGGGCGGCACACCGCTACGTCATGCATGGCTTTGGTTGGGGCTGGCACCGGTCGCATCACGAGCCGGCGATCGGCTGGTTCGAGAAGAACGACCTTTATGCCCTCAGCTTCTCGGTGCTGGTCATCGCCCTGTTCGTGGCCGGTCTGCGGTGGGAGCCGCTATGGTGGGCGGCACTCGGCATCACCGCCTATGGCGCGATCTACGCCTTCGTCCACGACATGCTGGTCCACCAACGCGGCGGTTTCCGCTGGTCGCCCCGGCGCGGCTATTTCAAGCGCTTGGTGCAGGCGCATCGCCTCCATCATGCCGTGCAGGGCCGCGACGGGACGGTGAGCCACGGCTTCCTGATCGCGCCCAGCCCGGCCCGGCTCAAGGCGCAGCTCGACGCGGCGCGGCGCCATCAGGGGGCGCAGCTGCGGGCCGGCCGCGGTGCCCGCCTCCCGGCCGGCGAGCTGCGTCCGTGAGCGTTGCGGGCCCGGCCCCCCTCGATCTGATGCGACAGCGCGTGACGGGGCTCGGCATCGCCGCCGCGATAATCGCGGCGTGGCTGGCCATCCATGTCACGGGCATCTTCTTCTGGTCGTGGCGATGGGCCACCGTGCCGCTCGCGCTGGCAATGGTCGCCATGCAGATCTGGCTCAGCACCGGGTTGTTCATCATCGCGCATGACGCCATGCACGGCACACTGACGCCGGGTTGGCCGCGCGTGAACCGGGCCGTCGGCAGCGCCTGCCTAGGCCTCTACGCCACCTTGTCATATCGCGAGCTGCTGCCCAAGCACGCCGCCCACCATCGCCACTCCGGTCTGGCGGGCGATCCGGACTTCCACGCCGACGACCCATACCGCCTGCTACCGTGGTTCGGGCGGTTCGTCCGCGGCTACTACACGCACAGCCAGATCCTGCGGATCACCGCCGTGGCGCTCGCCTACATTCTGCTGTTCGGCGCGCGGCTGGAGAACATCGTCCTGTTCTGGGCGGTGCCGGCGCTGCTCGCGCTGGTGCAGCTGTTCGTGTTCGGCACCTATCTTCCCCACCGCCATTCGGCGGAGCCGTTCGCCGACCATCACCGCGCGCGCAGCTCGGCCGCCTCACCGCTGGTGTCGCTGCTCACCTGCTTCCACTTCGGCGGCTATCATCGCGAGCACCATCTGACGCCGGGGGTGCCGTGGTGGCGGCTGCCGGCGGTGCGCCGGGCCGCCCGCCGCTAGCGATCGCCGCCTCGATCAGCGCCGCCGCGTGCGCCGCGCCGCCTGACGTCGCAATTGCACGGCTAATCCGTGCCGCCGCCGCGCGGTGCGGCCCGTCGGCAAGGACGGTCGCGAGGCTGCCCTCCAGCCGGCCCGCGACGAGCGCCCGGCGCGACAGGACCACCCCGGCCCCGTGATACGCCAGCCGCGCTGCGGTCCCCGGCTGCTCGAACGCGATCGGCACCGCCACCATTGGCACGCCCGCCGCCAGCGCGTCGAGCACGGTGTTGAAGCCGCCATGGACCGCTGCGGCAGCACAGCGCGCCAGCACCGCCGGCTGCGGCCAGAACGCCCGGACCAGCGGTTCGCCCGGCAGCGAGCGCGCCTCCAGCTCGGTCAGGCCGCCGCCATGGGCCACCACCGCCCGCGCGCCGAGCGCCGCGCACGCGCGCGTCATCGCGGCGAACATCGCCGGCCGGGCACCTTGCAGGCTACCCAGCGAGCAGTAGACCAGCGGCCTACCGTCGTCCGGCAGGTCGAGCGGGGCGGCGGTGCCGGCGCGGAACGGGGAACCGTAGTGGAAGCCGGCGGGCAGCGCCCGGCGGGGGAAGTCGAAGGCGGCCGGGCACTGGGCGACCTGCAGCCACGCGTCCTCGCCCATGCTTGGTGTCAGGCCCCAGGCCCTGGCCCGTTGGCCGATCACCCGGCTGACCGGCCGCATCAGCCGATCGACGATTGCGTAGCCGACCGCGTTGCGGGCGCGGCCCAGCCGGTCCGGCCGGTAGCGCCAGCCAATGAAGGGCGGCGGCACCCCCGCCTCGCGCAACAGCGGCAGGCCGGTGACGCTGACGATCAGCGGCAGGCCGAGATGCCGGGCGACCAGGCCGCCGGCGGGCTCGGTCGCATCGGCGATCACCGCGTCGATGCTGGCCGCGGTCAGCGCTGCCGGCAGCGTATCGAGCAGCAGCGCCGTGATCGCCGCGGTCGCTTCGATCATCGCCAGCAGACCCGCCGGCCGATCGGCCTGGGCCAGGCGGCGCCGGTATCGGGCCAGGTCGTAGGCGCGCGCGCGGGGGTGTGAGACGGCCCGGAAGCCGACGCCGTCGTCGTCCACCATCGGCGCGGCGTCGGCCAGGTGGAAGAACACCGGCAGATGACCGCGCGCAACCAGTTCCCGCGCGAGGACCCGCAGGGGATCGTAATGTCCGGCCAGCGGCGGCGCGATAATTGCGAAGCGTCGGCCCATCCGCCTGGCCTTAGGCGGTCGAGCCGTCGCGGAACAGCCGGCCGGGGCGGGAACGAATGGCCGGCAGAAATGTAGGCGGGTTCATGGCACCGACCACGGCCCTCGCTGCGAGACGCACCCTTGAGATGGCGGCGGTGTTCATGATCGGCAACGGCCTGTTGGGGCTGCTCCAGCCCAAGCGACGGATCGCGCTGTGGACGTCGGATCACCCGCTGATCGATCGGTTCGTCGTTGCCGACCGAACCCGTTCTCCCGCCGCACGGCGGCGTGCGGCGCTGCTGCAGGTCGGTGCCGGGCTTATTGCAGGCATGTTGATCGGGTGACCCATTAGGTGGACGATCAGGCCGCGTTGTCCGCTTCGCAACTTCGGCCACTCATTCATCCTGTCGATGCGGCTACGGTCGGCGTAAATCGGGCGTCGTCACAGCATTGGGAGCCACCAGAGTGAAGGCAGCTGTGGTCAACGCCGCTGGGCGATCGCCTACCTACTCGGACTTCGCTGAACCAGAAGCGGCACCGGGAGACGTGGCGATCAGCGTAACCGCCTCCGCGATCAGCCCACTTGCGCGAGCGCGCGCTGCAGGCTCGCATTACAGCTCGACCGGAGCCTACCCGTTCGTCGCCGGGGTCGACGGGGTCGGACGGCTCGACGACGGCCGCCGCGCTTACTTCCTACTCCCACGTGCGCCATTCGGTGCGATGGCAGAACGAACTATCGTTGCCGGAGGGCAGTGGACGCTTGTTCCGGACGAGGTAGACGACGCGACGGCCGCGGTCATCGCGAACCCTGGCATGTCGTCATGGGCAGCGTTCGTCCACCGCGCCCATTTGAGGGCCGGAGAAACGGTCCTCATCAACGGCGCCACTGGAGCGGCAGGCGGCCTCGCTGTTCGTATCGCACGTCATCTCGGGGCCGCGCGGGTGATCGCCACCGGCCGCCACCAGGAAGCACTCGAAGCGCTGGGTGCCGACGATGTGATCTCGATCGGGGATGATGGCGATCGCATGGAGCAGGCGTTCCAAGTGTCCTTCTCGGCCGGCGTGAACGTCGTCCTTGATTACCTGTGGGGCACGAGCGCGCGTAGCATCCTCGTAGCTGCCGCCAAGACGGCTCCGGATGGCGTCCCGATCCGCTTTGTCCAGATTGGATCGGCGGCTGGCGCTGAGATCGCGATGCCGGCGGCGGTGCTGCGATCCTCCTCGATCGAGATGGTCGGCAGCGGTCTCGGGAGCGTTGGACTTGACCAGCTCCTATCTTCGATCGCCGGCGTCTTAGGCGCGGCGGCGACGACGAACCTGACCCTGGCGTATCGTCCGGTGCCGCTTTCTGAAGTTGAGGCGACCTGGAATGACGACGGTGAGCGCATCGTCTACCGGATATGACGCACGCTGCATCCACGACCCATAAGCCGCCGTCCAGTGGAATGCTGCCGCCGTTTCAAAGCAGTCGTTCATTCATTCCGATCTTTATATCGCATTTGGCGCACGATCTGCAGCCCGACCAGCACGGCGCTTGGGACTGCGGCGGGCGCGTTCCTTGCCCACCGGGTATGTCTCGCTCGCGGCGGGCGGGGGGGGGGGGGGGAAAACCGAGCCGATGGGCTGGTGGCGCTGGTTCTGGGGTGTGGACGAGACGGCGGAGCATCGCGCGTTGCGCGCCCGTGGCAAGGCGCTCGGCTTCGCCCTGCCGCGCAACCTAGCCGAGACCGTCGGCGACCGGCTCCGCATCGCCACTCGCAAGCGCCGGATGGTTAGCTGGAGACATCCCGAGTCAGAGGAGCGGGCTCGGCTTCGGAGCGGTGGTGGAGATGTTTGCCGATGCGCTGGACGCGGTCGCGACCGCGGAGGGTGAGACTTGGCTGATGGGTGAGCGGCTGTGGTTCGGATTTCCCGATCCGCCGCGGTTCATGGTGGTGTTCCTCGACGCGGAGTCGCGGGTCATCGCCGCCACCGATCTTGACCGTCTCCCGCGGGGCTGGACGATCCCAGTTGTGCTGTCGCGGGTGTCGCGGGTGTGATGCCTGCCAGGCGCGCACCGGGACGGCTACGACGGCAACGTGTCGGGCGTCGTCGTCCTGACTACCGCCGGACCCCGCTTGCCTGACCGTTGTGCGGCCACGACCCAGAGGCGGACATTAACGGCGTTCTATCGGCGTTCCAACTTCGGCCCTTCGTTCATGTCAATTTGACGGCCGCTTCGGGCGCCGGCGTTCCGTCATCTGTACGACTGAATAGTAGTCACTTTCCGAGCAGCCTCCAGGCCGACAGCGTGTCTGGCAGACGACCAGGCACGACCGGCAGACGACGCGAGCGGGCCTTTCCGCCATATACGCCCGCTACCTGCACCACTCGGACGCCAGCTTCATCGTCAACAGCGCCGTCGACGTTCACGGCCGGCAGGGTGCTCGGCCACGCAAATCACGCCACCACGCCGGCAAACGTATTGCCGGATCCGATGTCGACGATCACCGGCGCCGTGCTTGAGGTCGTCGCGAAATGCCAGTTGTCCCGGCGGATCGAGGTGGCGGCGCGACGGCTTATTCCGCGGCGATCGCCAGATGTTCGTCCGGCTGGTCGGCTATCCTCACTTGGTTCCGGCCGGCATGCTTGGCCCGGTACAGCGCCGCGTCGGCGACCTGGACCAGCGTCGCCCCGTCCCGCATTGTTTTGGACCAGCCGGCTATGCCAAACGACAGGCTGACCGGGCCGAGCGATTGTACGCCGTGGCGCGCCGACATCGTGCAGATCGACTCGCGCAGCCGCTCGGCCCGTTCGGCCAGCGTCCGCGGCTCGGCATCCGGCGCGATGATGGTGAACTCTTCCCCGCCGTAACGGCAAACGACGTCCCCGTCGCGAAAATGACTGCGCATCTCGGCCGCGACCGATCGCAGCACGGCATCGCCCGCGTCATGGCCGAACTGGTCGTTGAAGCGCTTGAAATGATCGACGTCGCACATGATCAGGCTTAGCGGCGTGCCGCTCCGCGAGGCGCGCGCGATCTGCAATTCGAGTGTCTCCTCCATGTAGCGGCGGTTGAACAAGCCGGTCAGCGGGTCGCGGATGGTCTGTTCGCGCAGGCCGCGCTGAAGGCTGTGATTCAGCAGCGCGGAGGCGATATTTTCCGTCAACACAGTCAGCCGGAAGCGGCTCTCCGGCTCGATCACCCCGCCGAGGTACAGCACACCGATCACCTCGCCTCCCGCTAGCAGCGGTTCGCAATGATAGGTCGCGGCGGCATCGCTGACATGCGCGCAGACCACGTCGGTACCCGGTACGTCTATGAAATGGCTCTGACCGCGCCGCAGGCCCCAGCACTGATCTGGCGCGAAAGTTTCGGGTGTATCGCCGATGTCGCCCCAGATCGCGAGCCGCACGAGCAGGTTGCGCGAGTTGTTGTGCGCGTACAGCGCGCCGGCCACGCCCGGCAGCACACGCGGCACGAAGCAGTGGATCACGGCGGCCAACTCTTCGTCGGTGCGCGCCGCCTGCATGCGGTGCGCCATCCCGCCAAGAATCTCGATCACTTCGCCGCGCGCGCGCAGCACCTCGCCATGGCGGCGGAGTTCCTCGTTGGCGCGGTGCAGTTCCGCGTCGCTTGCGACCTGACGGAGGCTTGCGGCGTCCACGACCAGATCCGCCATCTGATTATAGGCAACCGCGAGCTTGTCGAACTCGCGCGTGCCGGTATCCGGCTGCACCCGTGCCGTGCGATCGCCCGCGCCGAACGCCGCCATCGATGCCAGCATTGAGGCGATCGGACGATTCACGCTGCGCATCAGCAGTGCTATGCACAGGATCAGCACGCCGACGAGGGCGGGACCGCCGAGCGCGACCAGCAGGCGATTACGTGCCGCTTGGCGATCGGTCGCGGCAAGCCGCATCACGAGTAGGCGGCGCTCCTCCTGTTTGATCTCGTCAGCCCGCCGCTCAACGTCCTGGGCGAGCCTCAGCCCGCTGCCAGCCGCGACGAGCGCCGCAGCGTCGGCGAATCGGTTCTGCCGGGCTAGCTGGAGCGGGCCGCGCAACACTTGGATACGATTCCGGACAATTTCGTTCAGCGCCAGAGCGCGGACGTTCTGGCCTGGATTGTCGGTAGTCAGACGTGATACCAGAGTCAGCTGGGCGACGACATCGGCGATCTTGCGGTCGACCGTGGCCGCGTAGTCAGGATTGTGGGTCAGCAGGAACCCACGCTGGCCGGACTCCACCTCGCGCAGATCGCCCATTGCCTCGTCGAGCGTCCGGAGGACCAGTTGGGAATGGCCGACCCACGCAAAGTCCCCTCGCATGCGGTCACCGGCGTTCAGCAGCAGCGCGACCAGCACCAACAATATGCCCGACACGAGCCCACCCAGCAGCGTGACGCGAGACGAAAGGGAGGAGAGCATCGCGGGCATAAGGACACTCGGCAAGAATCCCAGCATCATAGGCGGCGAGAGTTAACAATAAACCGATTGGAACACGCTGGGGGTGCGTCACGTCCTCGATGATTGCCGCGAACCCGCGCCTGAGGAGATCATGCGACCCTGTCGGTTTCGCTGGCGGCCGCTTTCTACCGGGCAGTTCACACTGGTGCCGCTTGGAACGCGCTGAGGTGGCAATAAGCGTTCGCAGGCGTGGCGAGAAGGATGCTTTATGGCCCGGGGGCCATCGTGACCGTGCGCTCGGCAAGCTTGGCGGAAGAAGCGGTGAAGGCGACCCACCATCGGTCACTCAACGGCACTTTTACGATCCGCGAAAGCGGCCGCTCGTTCATCGCAGTTGGCGACGCACGCAGTGGACGTTCATTGTTCGGTGCGAAGCTCGTCTGTTAGGCTGGGGCTATGGCAACGCAGCACCGCACGATTGGATACCTGATTGAGCAGACGGCAGGGGCCGGCACGGTCTCGGCCAAACCGATGTTCGGCGAGTACGGCGTGTACGTTGACGGTAAGATGATCGGGTCGGTCTGCGATGATCAGCTCGACGTGAAGCCAACGGCGTCCGGTCGACTCCATGCCGAACCCGTGTCGGACGCGCCGCCGTATCCGGGTGCCAAACCGAACCTGCTCATCGAGGCCGATCGATGGGAAGATGCCGACTGGCTCGGCGAGCTGCTGCGCATCACGGCGGCTGAGCTGCTGACACCCAAGCCGCGAAAACCCAAGCGAGCGGCCTACTCTGACCGGCTGGCCGTGGCAACGGAACGCCTGCCGGGCCGGGCGGTTTGACAAAACCGAACCGCTCGGAGTTCCCCTCATGCTCGCGTCCTTCCTCATGGGCCTGATCGGCGGCCAGCGCGCGATGACGCCGCTCGCCGTCGTGGCGGTTGCGGCGGCGCGCGGCGAGCTGCCGGCGGACAGCGGCGCGCCGAAGCTGCTCGCCCACCCGCTCGCCGCCGCCGGAGCGACGCTGCTGGCGGTTGGCGAAATGGCCGGCGACAAGCAGCGGACGGCGCCCGACCGGATCGTGCCGATCGGCCTGGCCGCGCGCTTCGTCACTTCGGCCGTCGCCGGCATGGCGCTCGCGCCGAAGCGGCAGCGCTGGCTCAGCGCGGCGGTCGGCGGCGCGACGGCGGTGATCGCGAGCTACCCCGGCTGGCGCGCCCGCTGCGCCGCGATGGAACGGTGGAGCCAGGCCCGCACCGGCTTCGTCGAGGATGCCGCCGTGCTCGCCGGCGCGGCCGCCATCGTCCGCACGGCCGGCTAATCGCGCCCGTAGCGCCGGGCGAACTCCCGGTCGGACATGAACAGATAGCGCAGGCAGTCCAGGATCGCCCAGGGCAGCGTCACCAGCGAGCCCGCCACGCTCAGCGTCAGCACCAGCATGACGAGCGCCGACGCCGTGCGGCCGAGATAGAAGCGATGAATGCCCAGCATGCCCAGGAAAAAGGCGAGCAGGGCCGCCACCAGCCTGCTCCGGTCGGCGATCGGCTCGCGCCGGAGCGGCGCGGTCGCCAATGCGGGCGAAGGTCCCGCGACCGGCACCGGGAAGATGCTGCGCGCCTGATCCGATTCCGGCTCGAAATCGACCTGCAGCCCCACGGCGGGCTCGCCGCGATGCGCCCAGTCGTCGGGCCGAAAGCGATAGCGGCGGCCGTCCTCGCCGGTGAGCTGCCCGTCGCCGGTGCGCACGTCGACGCCGAGTATCTGACCCTTCATCCGCTGCTCCCGCGATCGTCGCGCCCTTGTGCCACGGTCGCGCGACGACGCAACCGCCCGGCCGGGAACCGGGCGCAGCCGCGTCTGTCCCGATGCCGCCTTCTTGTGCCATGGGCGTCCGCCATGCCGTTCGCTCCAAAATGTCCCGACCGCAAACCCTCGCTCATCGGCCTGTCGCGATGACCAGCGACGTCCTCATCATCGGCTCAGGCGCCGCCGGGCTCACCGCCGCGCTCAATCTCGCCGAGCGGTTCCGCGTGACCGTCCTTGCCAAGGGCGCGTTGAACGAAGGCTCCACCGCCTGGGCGCAGGGCGGCATCGCCGCCGTGCTAGAACCGGGCGACACGTTCGAGAGCCATATCGAGGACACCATGATCGCCGGCGCCGGGCTGAACGATCGCGGCGTCGTCGAGATGGTGGTGGAACGCGCGCCTGCCGCCATCGCCCGGCTGCAGCGGCTCGGCGTCCCCTTCGCGCAGGAAGGCAACGCGCTCCATCTCACCCGCGAGGGCGGCCATTCGCACCGTCGCATCGTCCATGTCGCCGACGCGACCGGCTGGGCGGTGCAGGAGGCGCTGCTGAAGGCGGCCGCCGCACACCCCAACATCACGCTGGTTCCCGATCAGGTGGTGATCGATCTCGCCACCGGTCGTCATGAGGAGCGCTATTCGGGCGCGGGCACGGTGTGGGGGGTCTATGCGGTCGATCGCGGCACGGGCCGGGTGGATCTCCACACCGCCCGTGCGACGATCCTCGCCACCGGCGGCGCGGGTCGCACCTACCTCTTCTCCACCGCGCCCAAGGGCGCCACGGGCGACGGCATCGCCATGGCGTGGCGCGCGGGCTGCCGCGTCGCCGACATGGAGTTCATGCAGTTCCACCCGACCTGCCTCTACCATCTCCAGGTCAAGAACTTCCTCATCACCGAGGCGGTGCGCGGCGAAGGCGGTTGGCTGCTCAACCCGCGCACCGGCCACCGTTTCATGCCGGATTACGATCCGCAGCGCCTCGAGCTTGCCCCGCGCGACGTGGTCGCGCGCGCGATCGACGCCGAGATCAAGCGCGACGGGCTCGACTACGTCCATCTCGACGTGAGCCACCTGCCCGCCGAGTTCGTACGCGGCCATTTCCCCACCATCCACGAGAAGCTGCTCGGGCTCGGCATCGACATGACCGCCGAGCCGATCCCGGTCGTCCCCGCCCAGCATTATACCTGCGGCGGCGTCGTGGTGGACCGCGACGGCCGCACCGATCTGCCCAACCTGTACGCGGCGGGCGAATGCACCAGCTCGGGTCTCCACGGTGCCAACCGGCTCGCGTCCAACTCGCTGCTGGAGTGCTTCGTCTATGGCGAGGCCGCCGCCGACCACATCGCGGCGCATTGGGACGGGCTGAGCCCGGTCCCGCCGATCCGCGCCTGGGACGAGAGCCGCGTCACCGACTCCGACGAGGAAGTGGTGATCCAGCAGAACTGGACGGAGATCCGCCGCTTCATGTGGAATTACGTCGGCATCGTGCGCACCACCAAGCGCCTCCAGCGCGCTGCCAGCCGCATCAAGCTGCTGACCGACGAGGTGGCCGACTATTACGGCCATTTCCGCGTCACGCCCGATCTGATCGAGCTGCGCAACCTGCTCCAGACCGCCGACCTGATCGTCCGCTCGGCGCTCCACCGCCACGAAAGCCGCGGCCTGCATTATACGCTGGACTATCCGGAGACCGCGCCGGTGCCGGTCGATACCGTGCTCGCGCCCTGACGCAATCCCAGCCGCCCGATCAGCCACGGCATCGTCAGCCCCTGCACGAGGATCGAGAAGGCGACGACCGCGAACGCCACCGTCACGATCTCGCCCCGCTCGGGCAGCGGCGGCAGGGCGAGCGCCAGCGCCAGCGCCAGCGCGCCGCGCAGCCCGCCCCAGAACAACACATGCTTATAGCCCCAGGGCACGCGTAGCCGGCTCCGCGCGAAGGCGAGCGTGACCGGGTAGACGGTCGCCGCCCGACCGGCGAGCGACAGCGCCACCGCGATCGCCGCCGCGGTCAGCACCGCCGCCATCGGCATGCGCACGGCCTGCCCGCCGATCAGCAGGAAGATCACCGAGTTGATCAGGAAGGCGACGAACTCCCAATGGTTCAGCACACCCTGCCGCCCGCCGTCGCTGATCGACCCCAGAAAGCCCCAATTGCCGACTATCAGCCCCGCCGTCAGGGTCGCCAGCACGCCCGAGCAATGCAGGTGCTCGGCGATCAGGAACGCGCCATAGGCGATCACCTGGGTCAGCGTCACCTCGACCAGCCGGTCCTCCGTGCGCCCAGCCAGCAGGATGAGCGGGACGGCCACCGCCGCGCCGCACGCGCATCCGCCGAGCACGGTGATCACCAGCTTGCCCGCGACCGCCCCCGCGCTCGCCGCGCCGCCGCCCGCGATCCCGGCCAGGATCGCGAAGCCGACCGCGGCGACGCCGTCGTTCAACAGGCTCTCGGCTTCGACGAGCAGGTGCAGGCGCGGGCGGACATGGAGCTGCTTGAAGGCGGCGATGACCGAGACGGGATCGGTCGCGGCGATCAGCACCCCGAACAGCCCCGCCCCCAGCCAGCTCCATCCCACCAGCCAGTGCATCCCCGCCGCCACCACCAGCGCCGCCAGCGCCACGCCGAGCGTCACCAGCACGGCGAGCAGCGGCAGCTCGCGCCGCAGCGGCCGCCACGGGATCTGGATGGCCGCCTCGAACACCAGCGGCGGCAGGAACACGAAATAGATCAGCCCCGGCGTCAGCGGCGGCGTCGCGCCCGGGGCCACCCATGCGACCGCCAGCCCCGCCACCACCAGCCCGGCGCTATAGGGCAATCGCAGCCGCTGGCTGGCGATCGCGACCAGCGCGGCGACCAGCAGCAGCCCGCCCAGCACCCGGAAATCAAAGCCTTGCACCGCTCCGACCATCCCGCATCCTGTCGCACGAACGGGCACGCTCGTCGCAACAAATCGAAAGCGGGCTTGTTTATCCCGCCCCCGCCGACTCAATCGAGTGCAGGGTCCGGGGCAGGTGTGCGTATGACGGCGTGGGCGAGGGCTGGGCGATGGATTTGGGCGGTGCCGGCGGTGCTGGCCCCCGTGCTGCTCGGCGCCTGCGGTTCCAGCTATCGCCCGGGCGGGGCGGCCGGCGCGCCGGAGGTACGGCCGCCGGTGGCCGTCTCGGTGCCGGTGCCGGTCGTCCAGCCGCATATCGGCCGCCCACCGCCGCAGCCGCTCGCGAGCGAAGTCACCCAGCTCTGGCGCGCCTTCGGTGGCCGCACCGGCATCGCGATCCGCGCGGTCGACGACGGCTGGACGGTGGAGGCGGGCGGCCGGCAGAAGCTGCCGCAGCAATCCGTGTCGAAACTGTGGGTGGCGATGACGCTGCTCGACCTGCGCGATCAGGGCAAGGCGCGGCTCGACGATCCGATCGTCGTCACGCCCGCGGACCTGACGCTGTTCCACCAGCCGGTGGCGTACATGGTCAAGGGCGACGGCTATCACACCACCGTCGGCGACCTCCTCACCCGCGCGCTCACGCACAGCGACAATACGGCCAACGACCGCCTGCTGACCTATGTCGGCGGCCCGCAGGCGGTGCGCGCGATGATCGCGACCAAGCAGCTCGGCGGCATCCGCTTCGGACCGGGCGAGCGGCTGTTGCAGAGCCAGACCGCGGGGCTGACCTGGGACCAGCGCTGGGCGGGGACCAACG
>NZ_CAXUEK010000025.1:0-21247 GCF_964250165.1 uncultured Sphingomonas sp.
TTGGCCAGCGTCCCCTCCTCCATGGTGGGCGACAGCGCCGGCATCTTGATCTCGATCGGCATGGGGGCTCCCGTGGCTGAGCGTGCCGTCCTTCGCGCCGCCCCGGCAGCCGGTCAACCCCGTTGCGCCCGCGGCGCCACCGGTCCACGCTGGCGATCGATGCGCACTTACCTCGTGGTTATCGACGACACGCCCGAAAGCGGCATCGCGCTGCGCTTCGCGGCTCGGCGCGCGGTCAAGACCGGCGGCGGCGTCGAGATCCTCACCCTGACCGAGCCGCCGGAGTTCATGGCGTTCGGCGGTGTCCAGGCGACGATCGAGGAGGAGGCCCGGGTGCACGCGCAGGGGCTGGTCGCGGCCGCCGCGGGCCAGCTGCTCCAGGAGTCCGGCCTGCGTCCGACGATCACCGTGCGCGCCGGCGAAGGACCGCGCGTGATCCGCGAGCTGCTCGCCGCCGACCCGAACATCGCCGCCCTGGTGCTCGGCGCTTCGGCGCGCGGCGCGCCGGGGCCGCTGGTCGCGCATTTCGCGGGAGCGGACGCAGGCACGCTGCCGGTGCCGGTGATGATCGTTCCCGGCTCGCTCACGGCGGCCGACATCGACCGGCTGAGCTGAGCGCGCCCGCATGACTGGCCCCGCTTATCGTGAGATGGGCCGAACCAGCCGGCTATCATCGCGCGGGGGCCACGCCGCGCGCATGTCGGTCAACTGCAGCGTGCGCGGCCCGAGCTGCGTCACCTTCGTCATCGTCTTGCCCGGGTCGCCGACGTCGGGCGCGTAATCGCCGCCCACCTTCGCCTCGAGCGTCTGGCCCAACCCTGTCTTCAGGTGCAGCATGACCTTGCCGTTCTTGCGGAAGCCGAACTTGGCGCTGTCGTCATCAAAATCTCCCGGACAGAGATGATTGCGACCGCCGTTCTTCTTCGATCCCGATGCCCGGGGGGGGGCCAGTTGCCAAGTCGAAACTTGTGCCGACCGCGGAAGCGGGGCACGACCTGCGGCCATGCTCCCGCTCCTCCTCCTCGCCGCGGCGCCTCCGCTCGCCCCCTCGCCCGAGCGGCTGCGCGCCGATGTGGCAACGCTGGTCGGCTTCGGCACGCGCCACACGCTGTCCTCGCCGGATGATCCGAAGCGCGGCATCGGCGCGGCGCGCGCCTGGGCGGCGGAGCGCTTCGCCGCGATCGGGCGCGCGTGCGACGGCTGCATCACCGTCGAGCAGATCCATCGCCGCGCGACCGGCCCGCGCGCGCCGGGCGGCGTCGAGATCGTCGACGTGCTCGGCGTCCAGCGCGGCCGCGACCCGAACCGCGTCGTCATCGTCGGCGCGCATATCGACAGCCGCGTCACCGACGTGATGAACGCAAGCGCCGACGCGCCCGGCGCCAACGACGACGGCTCGGGCGTGGCGCTGGTGCTGGAGGCGGCACGGCTGCTGTCGCATCGCCGCTTCGACGCGACGATCGTCTATGCGATCTTCTCGGGCGAGGAGCAGGGCCTGTGGGGCGGCGAGCTGCTCGCCGACACCGCGCACGAGCGGGGCTGGACCGTCTCGGCAATGCTCAACAACGACATCGTCGGCAACACGATCGGCCAGGGCGGGGTGCGCGTGGCCGACCGGGTCCGCGTCTTCTCCGAGGGCATCCGCGCGTCGGAGGCGCTGCCCGAGCAGCAGGGGCGCCGCGCCGAGGGCGGCGAGGACGACGGCCCCAGCCGCGCGCTCGCCAAGGCGATCGACGGCGTCGCCGCGACGATTCCCGGCGGCCTGGACGTCTTCCTCGATCGTCGCCCCGACCGCTACGGCCGCGGCGGCGATCACGAGCCGTTCCTGAAGCTCGGCTATCCCGCCGTGCGCTTCTCGGTCGGCGCGGAGAATTGGGACGCGCAGCACCAGGACCTGCGCACCGAGAACGGCGTCACCTATGGCGACACGATCGATCGGATGGACTTCGCCTACCTGACCAAGGTGACGGCGATCAACGTCGCCACGCTCGCCCGCCTCGCCGCGGCGCCGGCCGCGCCGGCCGAGGCCTCGATCAGCGGCGCGCTCTCCCGCGACACGACCGTGAAGTGGGCCGCCTCGCCCGGCGCCGCGCGCTATCGCGTTCGCTGGCGGCGCACTGACGCGCCCAACTGGACCGACGCGCGCGACGTGACGGGGACGGAGACGGTGCTGCAGCAGGTGCCGGTCGACGACGATTTCGTCGGCGTCTCGGCGCTGTCCGCGGATGGGGCGGAGAGCCTCGTCACCTTCGCCGGGCGCGAGCGGCCGCGGCGGTAAGGGGAAGCGGCTGAGGCGGACCCGTCCTTTTCTTCAGCCCCGCGCAGGTGGCGATCCGTTATCGCTACGCATCGAACTGACCCGCTCGCCTGGCTGAATGGATTCCCGCCTGCGCGGGAACGACGGGGCTGCTCAAAAACCGACGCCGCCCCGGGGGAGTTGTCCGGAGCGGCGTCGCAACGGCCGTTCGCGCGGCCGTATCCTGGTCAGCTCCCGCGGACGCAGCGCGGGACCGGGCGCGGCCGGGGCCGCCACACCGGCTTGCGCCACACGCGCCGGACCACCGGGCGCGTATAGGTCACGCTGTCCTCGACGATCTCGGTCGTGGTTGTCGTCACCACCGGCTGCGTCTGCACGGTGATCGTCGTCACCGCGCCGCCATAGCCATAAGCGATCGGTGCGACATACCCGACCGGCGGGGCATAGCCGGGGCCGCCGGAGGTGGTGACGGTCACGGTCGTGCCGCCGTCTCGCGATACCCAGCTGGGAGGCGGGGGCGGATAGCCCGGCCCCGGCTCCCCCGCATGGCCGTCATCATAGCGGCGGCCGCGGGGCGGTGGCGGGGACGGATATTCCGCGCCATAGCCCGTGCGACGGCTATCGCCGCTGCTCGCCAGCGCATAACCCGCCGGGCCGCCGATGCCGTCGTCCTCGCGCCGCGCATACGCGCCACCGTGGTCGTTGCTGTCCCAGTCCAGTCCGCCGACGCTGTCATGCACCGACCCGCGCCCGTCGATCAGCACCGCATCGTCATAATAGCGGGTCCAGCGATAGCCCGGCGGCGGCGGCTGCAGGCCATAAGCGCGCCAGTCGTCGATGAAGAAGCGCGGCGCGACCCAGTAGGAGGGCAGCCGGAAACCGCGCTGCGGCGCGTGGTAGGCCGCCCAGCCGCCGGGCGCGTCACCGCCCCTCCAATGGCCGCCGTCCGGGTCGCCCCAGCGCCCCGCCGCTCGGATCGGGGGCTGCGGCAGCGGCGGATACTCCGCCACCGGCCCCGGCGGCGGATAGGTCGCGCCCGGCCCCGGCTGCACCACCCGCTGCGCCTCCGCCGTGGCCGCCGTCGCGAGCAGCGCGAGCACGACGCCGATGCCGGTCATCCTGATCCTCATCGGATCTGCCTCTTTCCTGTCTGCGGACGCGAACGCCCGCCGCCCTTGCCGGATTGCTTACCACCGCCGTGACGGAACCGAAACGGCCGGCACCGTCCCGATCCGGGTCAGCCGATCCGGGCCGCGAGCAGCGCCGCCAACGCCTCGCACCCGCGCGCGTCCTCCGCGTCGAAGCGGCCGGGCGCGGGACTGTCCAGATCCAGGACGCCGAGGAGCCGATCGCCCGCGACGAGCGGCACAACCAGCTCCGACCGGCTCGCCCCGTCGCAGGCGATATGGCCGGGGAAAGCATGGACGTCCGGCACGACCTGCGTCGCGCGCGTCGCCGCCGCCGTCCCGCATACGCCCGCGCCCATCGCGATGCGGATGCACGCCGGCTTGCCCTGGAACGGCCCCAGCACCAGCTCGTCCCCGATCAGCCGGTAGAACCCCGCCCAGTTCAGGTCCGGCAGCCACTGCCAGATCAGCGCTGCCGCGTTCGCCAGGTTGGCGACCGCATCCGGCTCGCCGGCGGTCAACCCATCGAGCGCCGACAGCAGCTCCCGATACGCTGCCGGCTTCGTGCCCCCGGTCGGCGTCCCGTCGAACACGCTACCCTCCGTCTTCGCGGCCACAGCGCCGAGCTCATCGCCGCGCATCCAGCGGCCCTGTCGATGTGCGTTACCGCCGAGGCCGGCACAAGCCTGTGCAGCGCAGGAGCAGTGTCGGCTTTCGCCCAATTACAGACATTGCTCCGTTCTACTGATCCAGGCACAAATGCCTGATGCCGGAAGTAGCCTGCCTTGTTTGTCCTCACGTGCTTTCTGACGAACGACCCGTTCGCTTGATGATCCATCACAACGACCGCACTTGGCAGGCCGTCTGTGGGCAGCGTGATCATTCGCCGGAAAGCGACGATTTCAGGATCGTCGGGGTTAACCATCTGTTTACCCGGCAGGCAGACTTGGAAGGACTTGAGACGCTTGCGCCAGCCCAAATCGCTGAGTGGATCGATGGGGACTGGATAGTGACCCCGTTTGATGAGGACGACCCGGACTAACGGCAGATATCCACCAACTCCGGACAATACCCGCCCCGGCCCGCTGCCTCAATCCACCGCCACCCTTCCCCGCCCCGCCTTCACCGCGCCACGCCCCTTCTTGGCGTCCACGCGTTTCGCCTTTGCCGACCGGCTCGGCTTGGTCTTCACGCGCCGCGCCTCGCGTTTCTCCGCCTCGCCAAGCAGCGCGGCCAGCCGCGCCCGCGCGTCCGCCCGGTTCTGCTCCTGCGTACGGTAGCGCCGGGCGGTGAGGACCAGCACACCGGCCGCGGTCAGCCGGCTGCCGGCGAGCAGCTTCAGCCGCCGCCACGTCTCCGGATGCAGCCCCAGCCGGAACATGTCGACGCGCAGCTGGCAGGCGGTCGCGACCTTGTTGACGTTCTGTCCGCCCGGCCCGGTCGCCGCCAGGAACCGCTCCTCGATCGCGTCCTGGGGGACCTCAACCATGCGGAAAACCCGCCTCGGCGAACCGCTCCGGCAGCGGCGCCTCGGCCGCAACCGCCGCCTTGCCGGGCCGCGGCAGCGTGATCGCCCGCGCGTGCAGCAGGAGGCCGAGCCGATCCGCCCGGCCATACACCGCATCCCCCACGATCGGCGCGCCCAGCCCCGTCGCCGCATGAACGCGCAGCTGGTGCGTCCGGCCGGTCGAGGGCGTGAAGGCGACCAGCGTCAGACCCGCCTCGCGCGCCAGCACCCGCCAGCCGGTGCGCGCGGCCTTGCCGTTCGGGTCGACCACGATTCGCCAGCCCGCGTCGCGCGTGCTCGCCTTGCCGAGCGGCAGGTCGATCACGCCCTCGTCCCCCGCCGGCGACCCGTCGAGCACCGCCCAATACAGCTTCGCCAACTCGCCGCGCTCGAACGCCTGCCCGAAGCGCGCCTGCGCCTTGGGATTGCGCGCGAGCAGCAGGCAGCCCGACGTGTCGCGGTCCAGCCGGTGCACCGCGACGGGCCAACGCCGGAAGCCGAAGCGCAGCGAATCCATGTGATTGGCGAGGCTCAGGCCGCCGTCGCGCGGCGGATCGACCGGCAGCCCGGCGGGCTTGTCGATCACCAGCGCCTCGCCGTCGAGGAAGAGGATGCGGTCCGGGTCCACGCGCGCGCCTTGCCACCCGCCGCGCGCCCATGCCAGAGGCTGGCGCGATGCGTGCGCCCGCGATCCTCCTGCTGCTCGCGCCCGGCGCCGCCGCCGCGCAATGCCCGGCGAGCGCGCCGATCGCGGCGGACGGCCGCGTGCTCGGCCACCTGCCCTATGGCGAAGTCGCGCCGGGCGAGCTGGTCACCGTGCCCGCCGGCATGGCGCTGAAAGGCCGGTGCCAGCTCCGCCCGGACGTCCTGCCCGACCTCCAGCGCCTGCTCGCCGCCGCCGACGCCGCCGGGCAGGGCACGCTGCGCCTCGTCTCCTGCCACCGCTCGCTGCCCTGGCAGGAGAGCGTGTTCTGCCGCGAGGCGCACACCGATCCCTCGGCGCGCGCGATTTCGGTCGCCCCGCCCGGCCATAGCGAGCACGCGACCGGCTATGCCTTCGACGTCGCGATCCGGCCCTCGCCCAACTGCCCGGACGTGGAGGGCTGCATGGCGGCGCTGCCGCTGTCGCGCTGGCTCGCCGCCAACGCGCCGCGTTTCGGCTTCGAGCAGAGCTTTCCGGGCGGCAACAGGCAGGGCGTGAAATGGGAGCCGTGGCACTGGCGCTGGGTCGGCACGGCCGCCGACGCGCCGGGCGCCGCCCGCGCCCGCGCGCTGTTCGCCCGCGCCCGGCGCGATTACCCGGCGGTGCCGAGCGTCCCCTGATCCTCCCGTTCACGGGGAGGGGGGACCATGACGCGAAGCGGCATGGTGGCGGGGCTCCGGCCGACGCGACGCCGCCAAGTCTGGCCCCCTCCACCACCGGCTGACGCCGGCGGTCCCCTCCCGTCCCGGGGAGGACTTCAGGCGGACAGCTTCGCCGCGGTCTGCGCCACCCGCTGACCCAGATAGCGCGCGCCCGCCAGCTCCTCGGGATGCGGCTGGCGGCTGCCATCGCCGTCCGAGATCGTCGTCGCGCCATAGGGCGAACCGCCGCGGACCTCGTCGACGCCCATCTGACCCTTGAAGCCGTAATCCAGCCCGACGATCGTCAGGCCCTGGTGCAGCAGGTTGGTGATGATGGAGAACAGCGTCGTTTCCTGTCCGCCATGCTGGCTGGCGGTGGACGTGAACGCCGCGCCGACCTTGCCGACCAGCGCGCCGGTGGCCCAGAGCCCGCCGGTGGTGTCCCAGAACGCCGCCATCTGGCTCGGCATCCGGCCGAAGCGGGTCGGCGTGCCGACCACGATCGCGTCATAGCCGGCGAGCGCCGCGGGCGACTCGATCACCGGGTGCGCGGTGTCGGTCTTGAAGTGCGCGGCCGTCACCACTTCGGGCGGCGCGGTCTCGGCGACGCGGCGGATGTCCGCCTCGGCCCCGCCCGCGCGCGCGCCCTCGGCTACCGCATCCGCCATCTGCTCGATATGGCCGTAGGACGAGTAATAGAGCACCAGCACCTTCGTCATGTCGCGTCTCCCTCAGTTTGCATCGACCAGAACGATCTCGGCGTCGTCCAACGCTTCGATCCGGTAATCGCCGCCCGCCAGCGCCACGCCGTCACGCGCGTCGACGCGCTCGCCGTCGATCAGCAAGGCGCCGGTCGCCGGCACGAGGTAGGCGTGCCGCCCCTCGTCCACCCGATGCTCCAGCGCCTCGCCCGCCGCGAGCGTCGCCGCCAGCACCCGCGCCTCGGCACGGATCGGCAGCGCGTCGGCGTCGTCGGGGAAGCCGCTTGCCAGCGTCGTCCAGCGCCCGGCGCGCTCGCCCTTAGGAAAGGGCCGCGCGCCCCAGCCCGGTGCGCCGCCCGCCGCGCTCGGCTCGATCCAGATCTGGAACAGCGTCGTCGGCTCGGCTTCAAGGTTGAACTCGGCATGGCGCACGCCGGCGCCGGCGCTCATCACCTGCACGTCACCCGCCGCGGTGCGGCCGGTGTTGCCCAGCGAATCCCGGTGCGTGATCGCGCCGGAGCGAACATAGGTGACGATCTCCATGTCGCGATGGGGGTGCGGCGGGAAACCGCTGTTCGGGGCGATCGTGTCGTCGTTCCACACCCGGATCGCGCCCCAGCCCATGCGGTCGGGATCGTGATAGCCGGCGAAGGAGAAATGATGCCGCGCGTCGAGCCAGCCATGATCGGCATGGCCGAGGCTGGCGAAGGGGCGGCGGTCGAGGCGCGAAAGCGTGGCGGTGGTCATGGTCAACCTCCTGTCGGTCGCAGCGGATATGGGGTGCCGCAGGGGTGCGTAAACAGAAACGCTGGAAACGGATCGTTTCCCGACGTAAAACCTCTCCGTCCCGGGGAGGACTTTAACGAATGCCCCTGCCTGATCTCGAAGCCTGGGCGACCTTCGCCGCCGTCGTCGAGCACCGGTCCTTCTCCGCCGCCGCCGAGGCGCTCGGGGTCGGCAAGTCCACCATCTCCAAGACCGTGGCGCGGCTGGAGGCGCGGCTCGACCAGGCGCTGTTCCACCGCACCTCGCGCCGCCTCGCGCTGACCGAGGCCGGCAAGCCGCTCGCCGAGCACGCCCGCCGCATCCTCGCCGAGGCGCGCGCGGCCGAGGAAGCCGCGCGCGGCGGCGATGCCGGGCGCATCCGTCTCGCCGCCCCGCTCGGCTTCGGCGTCGCCAACGTTGCGCCGCTGGTCGCCGCGTTCCTGCGCGAGCACCCGCAGGTCGAGATCGACCTCGTCTTGTCCGACGCCCGCGTCGACATCGTCGCCGAAGGCTTCGACCTCGCGCTGCGCATCGCCGACCTGCCCGACAGCTCGCTGCGCGCGCGCCGGCTGTGCGGTATCCAGACTCACCTGATCGCCGCGCCCGCCTATCTCGCCGCCGCCGGCGCCCCCGCGCACCCGGCCGAGCTCGCCAGCCATGCGCTGCTCGGCTATGCCAACGTGCCCGGCCCGTGGCGCTTCCGCGGGCCGGACGGCGAGGAGGCGAGCGTCCGCCCCGCCGGCCCGCTCGTCACCAACTCCGGCGAGGCGATGATCCCCGCGCTGCTCGCCGGCCTCGGGATCGCGCGGCTGCCCGGCTTCATCGTCGGCCCGCACTTGGCGAGCGGCGCGCTGGTCGAGGTGCTCCCCGCCTGGCGCAACGCCGCGGTCGGCCTCCATCTCCTCACCCCGCCCAGCCCGCTGCGGCCGGCGCGCGTCGAGGCGCTGATCGCCTTTCTCGCCGCCCGCCTGCGCGATCCCTGCGAGAGCACCTGATCCTGGAGGAACTTGGGCTGTCCTCCCACGCCCCGATCTGCCACGCTTCGGCCATGCCCGCGCCTGCCCCTTCCGACCCTACCGATCGACCGCCTCCGCCTGCCCGCGCCCGTCTCGCCCCCGACGCGGACGACGCGCGCTTCATCCGCCGCGTGCTGATCCTGGTGCTGATCCTGGCGGTCATCGCCGCGCTGGTCCGCGCCGGCGATCTGCTGATCCTCGCCTTCGGTTCGATGCTCGGCGCGATCGTCATCCATGCGGTCGCAGAGATCGGGCGCGAGCGGCTGCGCCTGCCCGCGCGCGCCGCGCTGCCCGCCGCCATCCTCTTCGTGCTCGGCGTGATCGCGTTCCTGATCTGGCTGTTCGGCGTCCAGTTCCGGCCGCAGGTGAACCTGCTCGTCACCCGCCTGCCCGATCTGCTGACCCAGCTGAATGCCTGGCTCGCGCGAAGCCCGGTGGGCGCGAAGATCGCCGATGCCTCGCGCGCCGCGTTCGCGGGCAGTCGCGTCGCGCGCGACATCGGCGGGCTGGCGCAGGGCGCTGGCGAGATGGTGCTCAACGCCATCATCCTGCTGGTCGGCGCGCTGTTCTTCGCGGCCGATCCCAAGGTCTATGAACGCGGCTTCCTGTTGCTGGTACCGCCACGGCACCGCGCGGTGTTCGAGGACGCGCTGTTCGACGCCGGCGCGACGCTGCGGCTGTGGCTGCGCGCCGAGCTGATCCAGATGACCAGCATGGGCCTGCTGGTCGGGACCGGCCTGTGGCTCGCGGGCGTGCCCTCGTCGGCCGCGCTGGCGCTGCTCACCGGCCTGTCGGAGTTCGTGCCCTATGTCGGCCCGATCGCGGCGATGCTGCCCGCGCTCGGTCTCGCCGCCACCGTCGGCACGCACCAGATCGTCGGCGTGCTGGTCACCGCGGCGGTCGCGCGGCTGATCCAGACCAACTTCGTCACCCCCTTCGTCACCAGCCGGGTGGTGGCGATCCCGCCGGCGATGACCGTCTTCTCGATCATCGGCATCGGCTACATCTTCGGGGTGTTCGGGCTGTTCTTCTCGGCGGCGCTGCTGGTCGTGATCTACACCCTCGTGCGCAGCCTCTACCTGCGCGAAGTGCTCGGCGAGCCGATCCCGCGCGCGGCGCACCAGCGGCTGTTATGGCCCAATCCGATCGCAGATTCGCACCGCGACTCGCCGGAAACGCTGGATTAACTCGGAATTTACCTTTTGCGTTCAGACCCCGTTTGGTTAATGAATCCGGCCAATCGCCCGGATGGGCAAAGGGTAAACGGGGGAATGCTGGCATGCGCGTGCTGCTGATCGAGGACGAGCCGACCACCGCCAAGGCGATCGAGCTGATGCTGACGACCGAAGGCTTCAACGTCTATACCACCGACCTCGGCGAGGAGGGCTTGGATCTCGGCAAGCTCTACGATTACGACATCATCCTGCTCGATCTGAACCTGCCCGACATGCACGGCTATGACGTGCTGAAGAAACTGCGGGTCGCGCGCGTCACCACCCCCGTGCTGATCCTGTCGGGCATCAACGAGATGGACTCCAAGGTCCGCTCGTTCGGCTTCGGCGCGGACGACTATGTCACCAAGCCTTTCCACCGCGAGGAGCTGGTCGCCCGCATCCAGGCGGTCGTGCGCCGCTCCAAGGGGCATTCGCAGTCGGTCATCAAGACGGGCAAGCTGGCGGTCAACCTCGACGCCAAGACGGTGGAGGTCGACGGCAGCCGCGTCCACCTGACCGGCAAGGAATATGCGATGCTGGAGCTGCTCAGCCTCCGCAAGGGCACGACGCTGACCAAGGAGATGTTCCTGAACCATCTCTACGGCGGCATGGACGAGCCGGAGCTCAAGATCATCGACGTCTTCATCTGCAAGCTCCGCAAGAAGCTCAGCATGGCCTGCGACGGCGAGAACTACATCGAGACGGTATGGGGCCGCGGCTATGTGCTGCGCGAGCCCGACGAGGTGCCCGCCGCCAAAGTCGCCTGAGCGTCACCCGAACGCCACAAATCGGACGCCGAACCGTCATGGAGAACGGTTAACGCCCCCTGCACGATAACCGGCAGGGGTAATGGTCATGAAGGTCAAGGCAGTGCTCGTCGCAGCGGCGGCGATGGTCTCGGTGCAGGCGACGGCGGCGCCCATCCTCCTCGCCACCGGACAGTTGAACGGCGCCACCGACCTTTCGGGGCTGACGGGAACGCTGGAGAACGGCCTTGCCGGCAACGTGCTGGGCGGCCTCGGCTCCGGCCTCGCCTATGTCGGCGGCAACAGCTTCCTGGCGCTGCCCGATCGCGGGCCCAATGCGACGACCTACAACGCCGCGGTCGACAACACCGTCTCCTACATCAGCCGCTTCCAGTCGGTGACCCTGGCGCTCACGCCGCAGTCCGGCACGGGCCTGCCCTTCGGGCTCAGCCCGCAGCTGACGGGCACGACGCTGCTCTACAGCCCGGACCCGCTGATCTACGGCACCGGCGCGGGGCTCGGCACCAAGGCGGACGGATCACCGCTCGGCTCGGGCTCGGCCCTGCTGCCGAATGCGGCGAACCAATATTATTTCTCCGGTCGATCGGACAATTTCGGCCCGGGCGGCTCGGGCAACCCGCTCGACGCGCGGCTCGACCCCGAGTCGATCCGGGTGTCGGCGGACGGGCGCAGCGTCTTCATCTCGGACGAGTACGGCCCCTACATCCGTCAGTTCGACAAGAGCACGGGCCAGCTGCTGCGCACCTATACGCTGCCGGCCAATCTGGACGTCGCACTGGTCTCCGCGCACGGCACGGACGAGGAGGCGAACGCCAGCGGCCGCGTCGACAACAAGGGCATGGAGGGCCTGGCGCTCACCCCCGACGGCAAGACGCTGGTCGGCATCATGCAGGCGCCGCTGCTCCAGGACGCCACGAACGCGTCCAAGCTGCTGCGCATCGTCACGGTGGACGTCGCCACGGGCGCGACGCGCGAATATGGCTATACGCTGACTACCGGCAGCGGGGTAAGCGAGATCGTCGCGCTGAACGATCACCAGTTCCTGGTCGACGAGCGCGACGGCAAGGGCCTCGGCGACGGTTCGAACGCGGCGGTGAAATCGATCTTCCTCATCGACATCACCGGCGCGACCGACATCAGCAATGTGGCCGCAGGCTTGGGGACGGGCTCGAACGCCACGCCGACCGTCAAGAAATACGCCACCCCGTTCCTGGACATCGTCGCGGCGCTGAAAGCGAACGGCTTCACCGCCGCGCAAATCCCGGCCAAGATCGAGGGGCTGGCGATCGGGCAGGACGTGACGCTGAACGGCCAGCTGCTGCACACGCTGTTCGTCGCCAACGACAATGACTTCCTGCCCGCCGCCAACCAGGCCGGTCCGAACCGGTTCTTCGTGTTCGGCTTCACGGACAATGATGTCGCCCTGGCGGCCGGCGTGCCCGAGCCGGCGACCTGGGGCATGATGATCCTCGGCTTCGGCGGCGTGGGCGCGGCGCTGCGGCGGCGGGCGCGCCGTCCCGCGACGGCCTGAGCGCATCAGCGTCGGAGGGGAGTCGCCTCGAACAGCGTCGGCCCCTCCGACGCCGCCGCATGTTCGCGGATCAGGACCAGCATGGCGGAGGTGTCGGGATGGCGAAAGTGTGCCTCCGCCGCCGTCCTATCGCGCCATCCCTCATAGAAGAACAATCGCATCCGGTCTGCGGCGTCGACGTACAGCCGGTGCCTTAGGCAGCCGTTCTCCCGCCGGGAGCGCTCGCTGGGCGCCAGCCCCTCCGCCCTGGGCCGATCGAACGCGCCGGGCTTGGCCGTGGCGCTGCCGGCGATGACGATCATTCACCCCTCTCCCACATCTTCTCGCCGCCGACCCAGGTTTCCAGCACCTGCGTCCGGCGCAGCTCGGTCGGCGAGGCGAGCAGCGGGTCGCGGTCGACGATGACGAAGTCCGCTCGCTGCCCCGGCGCCAGCGCGCCGAACCTGTCCTCGGCGAAGCCGGCATAGGCCGCCCCGCCGGTATAGGCCCACCAGGCCTGCTCGCGCGTCACCCGCTCGTCCGGCCGCCAGCCGCCGAAGGGCTGGCCGTCCGCGTCCTGCCGGGTGAACGCCGCCGCCCAACCCGCCCACGGGTCCGGCCGCTCCACCGGGAAATCGG
Organism: uncultured Sphingomonas sp.; assembly: GCF_964250165.1. Classification (GTDB taxonomy): domain Bacteria; phylum Pseudomonadota; class Alphaproteobacteria; order Sphingomonadales; family Sphingomonadaceae; genus Sphingomonas. The sequence continues at coordinate 12,848 of NZ_CAXUEK010000025.1, forward strand.
AGCCGAAGGCGAGCGGCGCGCCGTTCTTCAGCATTGATGCCCAGGCATAGGCCCCGGTCAGCCGCGCCGGTCCCAGCCGCGCCTCCGCCATCGTCCGGTCGCTGGTCTGGTGGGTCGGCTGCATCGAGGCGATGATGCCGTGCGCGCCGAACCGCGGCAGGTCGGCGGGATCGACGATCTGCGCGTGCTCGATCCGCCAGCGGCGATCGCCCTTGTAGGTCTCCGACAGGTCCTCAATCGCGGACAGCACCTGCGCGTTGGCGCGGTCGCCGATGGCGTGCACCGCGACCTGCCAGCCGTCCATCGCCGCCCGGCTCATCCGGTTCCGCAGGACGTCGTCGCTCATCTGCGCCGCGCCGGTCTGGCCCGGCGCGTCGGCATAGGGTTGCTTCAGCCACGCGCCGCGCGAGCCCAGCGCGCCGTCCTGGTAGATCTCGCCGACGCCGCCCATCCGCAGCCGATCGGCGTAGAGCCACGGCGTCGGCCCCGCTCCGCCCACCGCCGCGGCGGTGTCGACGTCGACCGCATAGGACATGATGCGCACCCGCAGCGCGCCGCGATCGCCCATGCGGCGGAAGCTCAGCCAGTCCTCCTCCGTCGAGCCCATGTCCGCGACGCCGGTCACGCCATAGGCGAGCAGGATCGCCTGCGCCTTCAGGAAGGCGGCGTCGCGCTCCTTGGGCAGCGGCTGCGGCACCACCCTGTCGACCAGCGCCTTGGCCGCATCGACGAAGACGCCGGCGGGCGCGCCGCCCGGCCCGCGCTCGATCCGGCCGCCGGCCGGGGCCTGGCTGCGCGCGGTGACGCCCGCCGCCTTCAGCGCCGCGCTGTTCGCCCAGGCGGCATGACCGTCGGCGCGCTGCAGCCACACCGGCCGGTCACCGACCGCCGCATCGAGGTCGGCCGCGGTCGGGAAGCGGCCCAGCTGCCACCGCTCCTGGTTCCAGCCGCCGCCCAAGACCCACTTCCGGTCCGGGCTGGCGGCCGCATAGGCCCTGATCCTGGCCTGCGCATCGGCCAGCGACGTCGTGTCCGACAGGTCGAGCTCCAGCGCGCGGAATCCCAGCTCGATGACATGTCCGTGCGCGTCGATCATCCCGGGCAGCAGCACACGTCCCTTCATGTCCGCGCGCCAGTCGAGCTTGGCGGGCCGCTTGTCCTCGCGGGCCAGCAGCGCCGTCACCTTGCCGTCCGGGGACATCAGCAGCCCGGTGAAGCGGATCACATGCCCGCTCTTGTCCACGGTCATCCCGTTCACGTTGTCGATCAGCGCATCGGCGAAGGCGGGGGTGGACAGGAGGGCGAGGGCGGCGACGGCGAGCGGCTTCAGCATGACGGACGGCGTTAAGCGGTGTTCCCCCGCCGCGCCAGATGGTCTAGCCCGCGGCGATGGCCAGCCACGCCCGCCCTGCCGCCAGCGATGCGCTGCCCGTCTCGATCGCCGACATCCACGCTGCTCATGTCCGCATCGCCGACGCGATCGTCCGCACGCCCACGCTCATCAGCCGCACGCTGTCCGAGCTGACCGGTGCGACCGTCTTCCTCAAGTTCGAAAACCTGCAGTTCACCGCCGCCTACAAGGAGCGCGGCGCGCTCAACACGCTGCTCCAGCTGTCGGAAGAGGCCAAGGCGGCGGGCGTGATCGCGGCGTCTGCCGGCAACCACGCGCAGGGCCTCGCCTACCACGCGCACCGGCTCGGCGTGCCCGCCACCATCGTGATGCCGACCAACACGCCCACCGTGAAGGTGACGCAGACCGCCGGCCACGGCGCGACGATCATCCTGGAGGGCGACACCTTCGACGCAGCCTACGCCCATGCCCGGGTGCTGGAGGCGGAGCGCGGCTACACCTTCGTCCACCCGTTCGACGATCCGCGCATCATCGCCGGTGCCGGCACCACCGCGGTCGAGATGCTGGCGGACGCGCCCGCGATCGACACTTTCGTGACGCCGATCGGCGGCGGCGGCCTGATCTCCGGCATGGCGACGGTCGCACGCGCCGCGGACCGGCGGATCGAGGTGATCGGCGTCGAGGCGCGGCTGTTCCCGTCGATGTACAACCGGATGCGCGGCACTCACCTGCCCTGCGCCGGCGACACGCTGGCGGAGGGCATCGCGGTCAAGGAGCCGGGCGGCATCACCGCGCGCATGGTGCAGGCGCTGGTCGACGACATCGTGCTGGTGTCGGAACGGCGGCTGGAGGAAGCGGTGGCGCTGCTCCTCCAGATCGAGAAGACGGTGGTGGAGGGTGCGGGCGCGGCCGGGCTCGCCGCGCTGCTCGCCTATCCCGAGCGGTTCCGGGGCAAGACCGTGGGCGTCGTGCTGTGCGGCGGCAACATCGACACGCGGCTGCTCGCCAACGTGCTGCTGCGCGATCTCGCCCGCTCGGGCCGGCTGGCGCGGCTGCGGATCCGGCTGCAGGACGTGCCCGGCGCGCTGTATCAGGTGGCGCGCATCTTCGATCAGGAGCGCGTCAACATCATCGAGGTTTATCACCAGCGCGTCTTCACGACGTTGCCGGCCAAGGGCCTCATCACCGACATCGAATGCGAGGCGCGCGACCGGGCGCATCTGGAGCGCCTGGTGGCGGCGCTCGGCGAGGCCGGCTACGAGGTGCACCCGGTCGAGTTGGCGTGACACGAAGCCTCCTGCAGCGGTTAACCCTCTTTCATGGTAAAGCCGCTTTTCAGCAGCCTGCGTGCCCTTCATAAGGGTGTCGGGCCGCATCCGTGGTCCGTCAGGGAGAGGCCCCGCCGGTGACTGCGCCGTTCCGTTTCCCGCGCTTCTTCGTCACCAGTCCGTCGCCATGCCCCTATCTGCCGGGCCGGCAGGAACGCAAGGTGTTCACCGAGCTGAACGGCCCGCACGCCGCCGAACTGAACGACGCGCTCGGCCGGATCGGCTTCCGTCGCAGCCAGGGCGTGGCGTATCGGCCGAGCTGCGCCGGTTGCGCCGCCTGCGTCTCGGTGCGGGTCGTCGCGCGCGACTGGATCGCCAACGCGACGCAGCGCAAGCTGATGCGCCGCCATGCCGATCTGGAGGTGACGGCGTGCCGCCCCTGGGCGACCGACGAACAATACCGCCTGCTTCGCCGCTACCTTGCCAGCCGGCATCCCGGCGGCGGCATGGCCGGGATGGACGAGGACGATTACGCAGACATGATCGAGCACTCGCCGGTCAATTCGTTCGTGCTCGAATATCGCGAACCGGCGCAGGGCGGCCGCCGCGGCAGGCTGGTCGGCGCCTGCCTGACCGACCGGCAGGCGGACGGCCTGTCGATGATCTACAGCTTCTTCGCCGCCGACGAGGGCCGCCGCCCGGGGCTGGGCAATTTCATCATCATGGACCACATCACCCGCGCCCGCGACGCGGGGCTGCCCTATGTCTATCTCGGCTATTGGGTGAAGGGGTCGGAACGGATGGCGTACAAGACCCGCTACCGTCCGATGGAGGTGCTGGGGGCGGCCGGCTGGCGGCCGCTGTCCGAAACGGAGTCGCAGCTGGAGCCGCGCCGGCGCGAACTGGCCTGAGAGCCGCAAGCGCCGCGGGTCACGCCTCCCGGTGCACCGCGACGTCGACGTCCAGTTCCTCCACGCCCGAGCCCAGCCGCGAGCCTGCGACCGGTGCTGCGCCTGCGCTGTCGAGCGCAGCGGCGACGCGGACGTAACGCTCCTCGGGACAGTCGCCGGTGCACGGGTCGAAGCCGATCCAGCCGATGCCGTCGACATGCGCCTCCACCCAGGCGTGCGGCGCCGGCGCGTGCTCGTCGCCGTCATCCGCCAGATGGTAGCCGGAGACGTAGCGCGCGGGGGCGCCGATCGTGCGCGCGGCGACGATCAGGATGTGCGCCAGATCGCGCGCCGTGGCGGCGTTCTCGGCCCAGGCGGCGCCCGCGTCGAGCGGCGGACCGCGCCGCGCCCGGCCGGCGGGTCGCTCCGCGTGCAGCGCGTCGTTCAGCCGGTGCAGCGCGCCCAACCGTTCCTCGCCCGCCGCGATGGCCTCGGCCCACGCTGCGATCGCCGGATCGGGGGGCGTCAACGGGCTGGGGCGCAGGAACAGCGCGGGCGGCAGCGGCTCGGCGACGCCGTGCACCACCCCGTCCGAATGGCTGGTCACCACCTCGCCCGTCACCGCGATCTCGATCCCGTCGAGCGGCCCCGCCGCGTAGAGCATGGTGATCGCATTGCCGAAGCCGTCGCGCCCGGGCTTCAGCCGCGCGTCGCAATCGACATGGATGTCCCAGCTCGCCACCGTCTGGTCGTGGCCGGCCGTCGGCGTCAGCCGGAGCAGCTGCACGAGGCCGTGCTGCGGCTCCGAGAAGCGATAGGTCGTGCGATGATCGATCGACAGGCGCATCAGACGAAGCTGAACTGCCGCCCGATCGCGGCGTGCAGCTGGTCGGTCTCGTGCAGGAACGCCTGCAGATATTCGTGCAGGCCCGAGACGATCACCTCGCCCGTCCGGGTCTTGGCCATGCGTTGCGCGCGCAGCCGCGCCATGCGGTCCGCCTCGCCGTGACGGCCCGTCTGCCGCGCCAGCAGGCCGAGCACCGCCACCGTCTCCTCCACCGACGCCGCCAGGCTGCGCGGCAGCTCGGCCCGCGCGAGCAGCAGGTCGATGACGTTGGCGACGGTGAGCCCGTCCGAATAAAGCCAGCGATAGGCGGTCACGGCGGAGACGGTCTGCAGGATCGTCGTCCACTGGTCGCGGTCGATCAGCCCGCCGACCACTTCGCCTTCGGGCAGCAGCAGGTGATATTTGACGTCGAGCAGCCGCGCCGTGTTGTCGGCGCGCTCCACCGCCTGGCCGAGCCGGATGAACCAGGTCGTCGGGTTGCGCAGCATCCGGTGGATCGCGCCCTCGAAGCCGCGGGTCTCGGTCTTCACCGCCTCCACCAGCTCCAGCGTGTCGGTCAGCTCGCACTCGTGCGGCCGCTGTTCGAAGGCGAGCCAGGCACGGTTGATCGCGGTCCAGGCCTCCCGCGTCAGCGCCGTGCGGACCGCCCGGGCGTTGGTGCGCGCCATGTCGAGGCAGCGCACGATCGAGCCGGGGTGCGTCTCGTCGACGGTGAGAAAGCAGGCGACCTCCGCCTGACGCGCCGCCGCGCCGGTAGCGGCGAAGGCGGCCTCGTTGTCGGTCACCACCAGCGCCGAGCTCCACGCCGCCTCGCCCGCCGGCCGCGACGACAAGGTGTCGAGCCGGGCCGTCGCCTCGACGAGCCGCGCGACGAAGTCCGCCCGCTCGCAATAGCGGCCAAGCCAATACAGGGCGGAGGCGGTGCGCGAGAGCATCTAGTCCTCCACCGCGCTAGCGGGGGAGGGGGACCATTCGCCCACTTCGGGCGGATGGTGGAGGGGGCGCGGGCGAGCGGCAGGACGAGCCCCCTCCACCCCCGCGCCTAAGCGCGGCGGTCCCCCTCCCCCGCTATCGCGGTGGAGGATGATCGGGCTCACGCGGCACCCCCCTGGCTCTGCGTCATTCCGCCCATGGTCTGCGTCTGCCGCAGCCCCGCGGGCTCCTCAAGCAGCACGAAGCTGTCCTTCGTCCCGCCACCCTGGCTGGAGTTGACCACCAGCGATCCCTCGCGCAGCGCCACGCGCGTCAGGCCGCCGGGCACCACCTGCACCCCGCCGGCCCCCGTCAGCACGAAGGGGCGGAAGTCGACATGCCGCGGCGCCACCCCGCCACCCGCCAGCGTCGGCACCGTCGACAGCGCCAGCGTCGGCTGCGCGATGTAGCGCCACGGCTCCGCCGCCAGCACCGCGCGAAAATCGGCGATCTCCTGCCTGGACGCCGTCGGCCCCACCAGCATCCCGTAGCCGCCCGAGCCGTCGACCAGCTTCACCACCACCTCGTCGAGATGATCGAGCACATAGCCCAGCGCCTCGGGCTCGCGGCACCGCCAGGTCTCGACGTTGCGCAGCTTCGGCTCGCCGCCGGCATAATAGCGTACGATTTCGGGCATGTAGCTGTAGATCGCCTTGTCGTCGGCGACGCCGTTGCCCGGCGCGTTGATGATCGCGACATTGCCTGCCGCATAGGCCGCGATCAGCCCCGGCACGCCCAGCATCGAATCCGGCCGGAACACCAGCGGATCGAGGAAGTCGTCATCGACGCGCCGATAGACCACATCCACCTGCACCGGCCCGGCAACCGTGCGCATCCACACCCGATCGTCGTCGACGAACAGGTCGGCGGCCTCGACCAGCTCGATGCCCATCGAGTCCGCCAGGAAGCTGTGCTCGTAATAGGCCGAATTGAAGTGCCCCGGCGTCAGCACCACGCAGACCGGCGGCGTGCCGCTCCCGCGCGGCGCGACCGACTGCATGGTCTGGAGCAGCCGGTCGGGATAGCTGTCCACCGCCGCCACGCGTAGCGCGCGGAACAGCTCGGGGCACAGCCGCAGCATCGCCTCGCGGTTCTCGAGCATGTAGCTGACGCCCGACGGCGTGCGCGCGTTGTCTTCCAGCACCCAGAAATCGTCGGGCCCGGTGCGCACCAGGTCGATGCCGCAGATATGCGCGCGCACGCCGTGCGGCGCCTTCATGCCGGCCACCTCGGGCCGGAACTGCGGGTTGCCGAGCACCAGATCGGCGGGCAGCACGCCGTCCTTCAGAATGTGCTGGTCGCCGTAGATGTCGTCCAGGAAAGCGTTGATCGCCTCCACCCGTTGCACCAGCCCTTCGGACAGCCGCGCCCATTCGCCCGGCAGGAAGACGCGCGGCACGATGTCGAACGGGATGATTCGCTCCGCCGTCTCGCCGTCGCCATAGACCGCGAACGTGATGCCGAGCTGGCGGAAGGTGTGCTCCGCGGCGCGCTGGCGGCGCTCCAGCTCATCGCCGGGCGTTGCATCGAGCCACTGCCCGACGGCGGCGAGTTCCGGCCGGGCGACGCCCTCGTGCCCCATGATCTCATCGAACGCCGGTCGTTGCGCCATCGGAACCATCAAGACTCTTTGCCACGCCCGGTTCCGCTCGGCGATGACGAAGTTACAATGCGGCCAGCAGGCCCGGCGTCAGCACCTGCGGCAGCACCCGCGGCTCCGCCGCACCTGGCGCATAGTAGAGATAGAGCGGCACGCCCGCCCGGTTATGGGCCTCGATGAACCGCCCCAGCGCCGGATCGCCACCCGTCCAGTCGCCCACCAGCACCGCCACGCCCTTGCGCCGGAATGCGGCCTGCGCGGTGGCGGTGTCGATTGCGACGCGTTCGTTGACCTTGCAGGTCAGGCACCAGTCGGCGGTGAAATAGGCGAAGACCGGCCGCCGCTGCGCGCGCAATGCCGCCAGCCTCGCCTCGCTGAACGCTTCCGCTCCCGCCGTCGTCGCCGCCGCGGGCCGCTCGACCGGCAGCAGCGTCACGCCGATGACGCCGATCACGACCAGCCCGCCGAGCAGCGCCGGGCCGATGCCGCGCCCCTTCGCCTGCGCCGCGCCGACCGCCCACAGCAGCACCGCGAGCAGCAGCGTCAGCGTCAGCGCGAAGGTCAGCGCGTCCACCCCCGCCTGCCGCCCCAGGACCCAGCCGAGCGCGATCGCGGTCAGGAACATGGGCACCGCCAGCACGCGCCGCACCCGCTCCATCCACGCGCCCGGCCGCGGCAGGCGGTTCCGGAGCGTCGGCACGAAGCCGACAGCCAAGAACGGCAGCGCCAGCCCGATGCCGAGCCCCGCGAACACCGCGAGCGCCGCCGGCCAGGGCAGCACCAGCGCCGCGCCCAGCGCCGCGCCCATGAACGGCCCGGTGCAGGGCGTCGCGATGATCGCCGCCAGCGCGCCGGTCATGAACGCGCCGCCCCACCCTCTCGCATTCTGGCCCGCCAGCTCGCCCATCGGCGGCATCGGCAGCTCGAACAGCCCCGCCAGATTGAACGCGATCCCCGCCGTCAGCAGCAGCAGCAGCAGCACCGCGACCGGGTTCTGCAGCTGGAACGCCCAGCCGACGCTCGCCCCGCCCGCGCGCAGGCCGAGGATGATGCCGCCCAGCGCCAGGCACACCAGCACGACGCCCGCGGTATAGGCCAGCGCCTCGCCGCGCGCATGCGCCGCGCTCGCGCCGGACCGCGCGAGGCTGAGCGCCTTGAGGCTCAGGATCGGGAACACGCACGGCATGATATTGAGGATCAGCCCGCCGAGCAGCGCCCCCGCGAACGCGAGGAGTGCCGCCCCCGCCCAGCCCTCACCGCCGCCCACCACCGTGCCCGCCACCGTACCCGGCGTGGCGTGAACCTCCAGCCCCTGCCCCGCCCCGATCCGCAACACGCCGTCGATCGGCCCCGCCGCCTTGCCGGTGGTGACTAGCAACAGCCGGTCCCCGTCGCGCGTCACGGTCTGGTGGGCGGCGTAATCGATCGCACCGGCGGTCTTGGGAAAGAAATAGCCGTCGGCCAGCGGCGCG
>NZ_CAXUEK010000025.1:21257-33757 GCF_964250165.1 uncultured Sphingomonas sp.
GTAAGCTGGACGTTACTTTTTTCAGAAATAGCTAAACAACCAGCGTGCAGACGAGCGTGAGGAGCACGCGCCCCGCCCGCGGCGCGCCCGGCGGCGACGAGTTGGAGGCCGTACCTACAGCTACGGATAGGGCCAGCGGCGCGCCAGCCGGATAGGGGATCGCCAGCCGCAGCCCGTCCTTGCCCACCGCATAGGTCGCCTGCGCACCCAGCGGCCGCGGCACCGCGCGCCGCCAGCCGTCGAACCGTGCGTCTCGTGGCTCCCCGTCGCCGACCGTCAGGTCGAGCACCAGCGCCTGCTCCTCGGGTACGCAGATCGCCGCCGTGCAGACCAGATAGCTGAGCTTCAGCCGCACCGGCAGCGCCGTCCCCGCCGCCAGCCCCGCCGGCACGCGCAGCTCGATGAGCGGCGCGAAGGGCCGGTCGTAGACATAGTTCATCAGCCCGGCGATCGTCAGCGTCGTAGGGATCGGCCAGCGCCATGCGCCGACGCTCGCGCCGGGGGGCAGCGTCCACGCGGCTCTGGGCGGAAAGCCCGCGTCGCCGGGGTTTTCGCCCCAATAGCCGTGCCAGCCCGGCGCCGGACGGCTGTCGATCGCCAGCGTCACCGTGCCGCCCGCCGGGACGCTCCGCGTCTCCGCCACCAGCGTCATCGGCAGATGGACCCCGCCCGGCGGCGGCAGGCTATCCGCGCGCGCCGCCCCCAGCGTCATCAACAAGCAAAACAGCGCGACTATTGTCCGGGTCATCGCCCCGTCCCATAGCCGCCCGGCTCGCCAACCCCAAGGACCGGCCATGAAAGCACTCCTTGCCGCCCTCGCGCTGCTCGCCGGCCCCGTCCTCGCCCAGTCCGTGCCGGCGCCCCCGCCCCCGCTCCCACACCCGCCCAAGCTGATCGTGGCGATTTCGGTCGACCAGTTCTCCGCCGATCTGTTTGCCGAATACCGCAACCGCTTCACCGGCGGCTTCGCACGCCTGCTTGACGGCGCGGTGTTTCCATCGGGCTATCAGAGCCACGCCGCCACCGAGACGTGCCCCGGCCATTCGACGCTGATGACCGGGATGCGGCCGGCGCATACCGGCATCGTGCTCAACACCTGGATGGACCTGCGCTCGCCGCTGGCGGACAAGGCGATCTATTGCGTCGAGGACGAGCGCGTCGCCGCGAACACGCACGAGCACTACACCGTCGCGGCCGACCACCTGCTCGTCCCCACGCTCGGCGAGCGGGTCAAGGCCGCCCTCCCCGGCAGCCGCGACGTCTCCGTCTCCGGCAAGGACCGCGCGGCGGTAATGATGGCCGGCCGCACCGCCGACGAGGTGTGGTGGTGGGACGCCGATCGGAAGGCGTTCGCCAGCTATGCGGGTCACGCCGTCCTGCCGGTGGTCGCGCGCACCAATGCCGCCGTCGCCGCGCAGCTCGGCCAGCCGCAGCCGGCGCTGGAGCTCCCGGCCTTCTGCGTGCCCCGCGACCGCGCCGTCGCGACCGCCGGCCCCACGGTCGGGTCGGGCCGTTTCGCCCGCGCGGCCGGCGATGCGACCGCCTTCCGCGCCTCGCCCGAGATCGACGGCGCGACGCTGGCGCTCGCCGCCGGGCTCGCGCAGGATCTGAAGCTCGGCCGGGGCCGCGCGCCCGACGTGCTCAACGTCTCGCTGTCCGCCACCGACTATGTCGGCCACGCCTATAGCACCCAGGGTGCGGAGATGTGCCTGCAGCTCGCCAGCCTCGACCGGGATCTGGGCGACTTCTTCCGCGCGCTCGACGCGACGGGGGTGGATTACGCGGTGGTGCTGTCGGCCGATCATGGCGGCGTCGACCTGCCCGAGCGCGGCGACCAGCAGGGCTCGGCACAGACACGCCGCAGCCGCTTCGACGCCAAGGCCGCGATCGCGCAGGCGACGACCGCCGCCGGCCTGCCCGCCACCGCGCTGCGTTTTCAGGAATCGAACTTCTACACCGATCCCTCGCTCGCCCCGGCGCAGCGCGCCCGGCTGATCGCCGCGGCCCGCACCGCCATCCTGGCGCAGCCGGATGTCGCCGCCGTCTTCACCGCCGACGAGATTGCCGCCTCGCCCGAGCCGAACGGCCCGCCCGAGACCTGGCCGCTCGTGATGCGTGCCAAGGCGAGCTTCTACCGCCCGCGCTCGGGCGACCTGATCGTCGCGCTGCAGCCGCGCGTGTCGGGCGCCGACACGCCGCGCGCCGGCTACGTCGCCACGCACGGCAGCTTCTGGGATTACGACCGCCGGGTGCCGATCCTGTTCTGGCGGCGCGGCATGACGCCGTTCGAGCAGCCGCTCTCGGTCGAGACGGTGGACATCGCCCCGACGCTCGCCGGCCTGCTCCAGTTGCCGCTCGGTGCTCCCAAGATGGACGGCCGCTGCCTCGATCTCGACGCGGGGCCAGGCACCACCTGTCCCTGAGCCCTCGCCGCTGTGCCGTTTCGGACGTTCTTGCGGGGCGCAGACCCGTTCTACGACACCAGCCTGCAGAACGTGCATGGCCAGTTCGGCGCTAACACCGCGGTGACCACCACTGACGGGTCCGGTACCCGAACGACCGTGACCGGCAACGGCGGGAGTTCCGGCGACCGCGCGTCCGGCACGGCCGTCTCGAGCGTCTCGTTCGATTTCTATCGGAGCAGCGCCTCCACGACCGATCCCAACCTCGCCCCGGTGCTGCGCTTCGACATGCTGAAGAACGGCGCCTTCGCCGGCTCGCTGGTGTTCGAGAATGTGTATCAGACGCAGCAGGCGTCCCCTGTGGACAGCTGGACGACTCTCACGGCCAATCTGAACAGCGGCATCTTCTGGGCGACCAATGCCGCGCTTGGCCCCACCTTCGCGTCCGCGAACGGCGGTCAGAAGACGCTGACGCAGTGGATCGCCGATAATGCCGGCGCCAACCTCACCGTCTATGGCCTGGAGATCGGCATCGGCTCCGGCTGGAGCGGCAGCTTCTCTGGCGCGGTGAATAACGTGCAGGCCAATTTTGCCGGCCGCACGGTGTCGACCAACTTCGAGGTCACGCCCGCCGCAGCCGCTGTGCCGGAACCGGCGGCGTGGACGATGATGATCGCCGGGTTCGGCCTGGCAGGAATGGCGATGCGTCGTCGTCAGGTGATCGGGCGCGTGCACGCCTGATCGGCTCGCATTCCGCAGCAAAGGCGCGCCGCCGAGGGGTGGCGCGCCTTTTTGTGGTCGGGCAAGCGCCGAGCCCGCCGTGCGTGACTAGGCCGCCACCTCCTGCGCCACCGCGCGCGGCCTGACGCCCAGCAGATGGCAGATCGCGTAGGCCAGCTCCGCGCGGTTGAGCGTGTAGAAATGCAACTGCCGCACGCCGCCCGCGAAGAGCTTGCGGCACAGCTCGGCCGCCACCGTTGCCGCGACCAGTTGCCGCGCCTCGGGACGATCGTCCAATCCCTCGAACAGCCGCTCCATCCAGGCGGGCACCGCCGCGCCGCACAGCGCGCTCATCCGCTTCACCGAGGCGACGTTCATCACCGGCATGATCCCCGGCACGATCTCCGCGTCGATGCCGGCGCGTGCCACCGCGTCGCGATAGCGGAAGAAGGTCTCGGGCTCGAAGAAGAACTGGGTGATCGCCCGCGTCGCGCCCGCGTCCAGCTTGCGCTTGAGATTGTCGAGGTCGGCCGCGGCATCGGCGGAGTCCGGATGGCCCTCCGGATAGGCGGCGACCGAGATCTCGAACGGGTGCAGCCGGCGCAGCCCGGCGACCAGCGCCGCCGCGTTCTCGTAGCCTCCGGCATGAGCCGTGAACGGCCCACCGCTCGGTGAGTCCCCGCGCAGCGCGACGATGTGCCGCACGCCCGCTGCCCAATACTCGCGCGCGACCTGATCGACCTCGTCCCGGGTGGCCTCGACGCACGTCAGGTGCGCGGCCGCGGCCAGCGGGGTCTCGCGGTGGATGCGCGCCACCGTCGCGTGCGTCCGCTCGCGCGTCGAACCACCCGCGCCATAGGTCACCGAGACGAAGCGCGGAGCGAGCGGCGCCAGCGTCCGCACCGCCTCCCACAGCTGCCCCTCCATCTTCGCCGTCTTGGGCGGGAAGAACTCGAACGAAACGTCCATGTCTCCCGCCAGATCGGCATAGAGCGGGGCGTCCAGGGCCCGACGGGCCTCTGCCAGCTCGGGCATCGAGAGCGTCATGCCGCCTGCACCTCCCTGAGCCGGACCCCGCCCTTGCGCCCCAGCCACAGCTTCACCGTCAGCTCGCCGCCTTCCAGCGTCTCCACCCGCGCCGTCTGCAGGCCGGCGGCCGCGAACCACGCCGCGACCTGCGCGTCGGCGAAGCCGAGCCGCGCATGGCCTTCGCGCGCGCGCAGCTCCTCGCGGTCGTGCGCCAGGAAATCGGCGATCAGCAGCCGCCCGCCCGGGCCGAGCACCCGGGCCGCTTCCGCGATCGCCGCCTCGGGCGCGGCGGTGAAGTGCAGCACGTGGTGCAGGATGGCGACGTCGGCCGCGGCGTCGGCCAGCGGCAGCTGGTAGAGGTCCGCCTGCCGCAGCTCCACCGGCCGCCCCGCCAGCTTGGCGCGCGCCAGCCGCAGCATCTCGGACGAGCGATCGACGCCGACCGCGGTCCGCGCCTTGTCCCCGAACAGCTCCAGCATGCGTCCGGTGCCGGTGCCGATGTCGAGCAGCGCGCCGATCGGCGCGCCACCTTCTCCATCCAGGCCCAGTACCGCCGCCATCGCCGCCTCGACCTCCGCGTCGGCGACGTGCAGCGAGCGGATCGCATCCCACTCGCGCGCATGCGCCTCGAACCAGGCCGCCGCCGCCGCCGTCCGGTCGGCGCGCACCGCCTGCAGCCGGGCGGCATCGGCGACTGCCCAGTGATCCGTCGATCCCCAGCCGTCGATCGCGGCCGCGATCGGCCCGATCACCTCGGCCCGGCCCAGCGCCACGAACACCCAGCTGCCTTCCTTGCGCCGCTCCAGCAGCCCGGCGTCGGCCAGGATCTTGACGTGGCGCGACACACGCGGCTGCGACTGGCCGAGCACCTGCGCCAGTTCGCCGACCGACAGCTCCATCCGACGCACCAGCGCCAGGATACGCAGCCGCGTCGCGTCCGCCAGCGCGCGGAAGATGTCGAGCGGCCTGTCCATCCGGATCGGCATATAAAGAAATCTTTATATCAGTCAATCGAACCCCGCCCCCCAAGCCGCGTTGACGCTGCGTCAGCAGGAGGCAGAATGAAGCCCATCATCATCGTCGTCGCCGCGCTTGCCCTCGCCGGGTGCAGCCGCGCCGATCAGGACAAGACCGCCGCCGACGCCAATACGCTCGCCGCCGATGCGGCCGCCACGACCCGCAAGGCGGCCGAGGATGTCGGCGCCGCGACCGCCAGCGCGGCCGACGACGCCGGCAATGCCGCCGATCGCGCCGGACGCAGGGCCGGCCCCGCGCTCGATCGGGCCGGCGATGCCGCCGACCGGGCGGCGGACCGCACGGGCAAGGCGCTCGACCGCGCCGCGGACAAGACCCGCCGAGCCGCCAGCGCGGCGGACAACGAGCTCGAACGGTAACCAAGGGACGGCGAGGAGCGGCAGCCGCCGGCCTCGATCCCCGCAGCTTCGCCGCCGACCGACCCGCCCGCCAACGAAAGTCCCGCGCCATGCCCGCATCGACCCGCCGCCTCGGCTCGACCGACCTCAAGATCACCCCGCTCGTGCTCGGCGGCAACGTTTTCGGCTGGACCGCCGACAAGGCCGCCAGCTTCGCCGTGCTCGACGCGTTCGTCGCCGGCGGCGGGGTGCTGATCGACACCGCCGACGTCTATTCCGCCTGGGTGCCCGGCCACCGGGGCGGCGAGTCCGAGACGGTGATCGGCGAGTGGCTGCAGCAGTCGAGCAAGCGCGACCAGGTGCTGATCGCGACCAAGGTCGGCATGCTGCCCGGAGAAGGCGGCGAGAAGCTCGCGCCCGCCCGCATCGCCGCCGCCTGCGACGCCTCGCTCCAGCGCCTCGGCACCGATCGCATCGACGTCTATTTCGCTCATCGCGACGACGAAGAAGCGGCGCAGGAGGACTATCTCGCCGCGTTCGGCAAGCTGGTCGAGGCGGGCAAGGTACGCGTCGTCGGCGCGTCGAACTTCACCGCGGCGCGGCTGAAGTCCGCCGTCGACGTCGCGAAGGGCGGCGAGCTGCCGCGCATCCATGTCCTCCAGCCCGAATATAATCTGGTCAGCCGGCACAAGTTCGAAGGCGAGCTGCAGGATTATTGCGTCTCCGAGAACATCGCCGCCGTGCCCTATTACGGCCTGGCCTCGGGCTTCCTCACCGGCAAGTACCGCTCCGAGGCTGACCTGGCAAAGAGCGTCCGCGGCAGCCGGATGAAGGAGCTGCTGACCGGCAAGGGCGCCGCGGTGCTCGCCGCGCTCGATCAGGTGGCGGCCGAGACCGGCGCAACGCTCGCGCAGGTCGCGCTCGCCTGGCTCGCCGCCCAGCCCGGCGTCACCGCCCCGATCGCCAGCGCGACCTCGGTTGCGCAGCTGGAGGAGCTGCTGCCCGCGATGACGCTGGCGCTGAGCGAAGACCAGCTGGGGCGGCTGACGAACGCGGGTGCCTAGTCGCGATGCCACTGACGCGACGTGCGTCATTCTGCTCAGCGCGCCGCCACTCGCTCGCCACGACGGCTACCGGCCATAGCATGGGGCACGCTGAAGGTCAGCGGCCGACTTGCCTCCGCGCCTCCCGCCCGGCATCAGCCGTCGATGGCCGACAGCCTTGCCGATCGCGTCCGCGCCAACCTCGTCCTGTTCGGCGCGCTGGCGGCCAATCTTGGCATCGGCATCGCCAAGTTCGTCGCCGCCGCGATCACCGGCTCCTCGTCGATGCTGTCGGAGGGGTTCCACTCCTGCGTCGACAGCCTCAACCAGATCCTGCTCCTCTACGGTCAGCGCCAGGCCAAGCGGCCGCCCGACGCCGCCCACCCCTTCGGCTATGGCCGCGAGCTGTATTTCTGGGCGTTCATCGTCGCGCTGATGATCTTCGCGCTCGGCGCCGGCCTCTCGGTTTACGAGGGCTGGCAGCATGTCATCCACCCCGAGCCGCTCAAGCCGCCACTGGTCAACTATGTCGTGATCGCGCTCGGGCTGGCGCTGGAGGGATCGAGCTGGTTCCTCGCGATGCGCGAGTTCGCGCAGGCCAAGGGCGAGCATGGCTGGTGGCAGACGTTCCGCCGCTCCAAGGACCCGGCGGCGTTCATGGTCCTGTTCGAGGACTCGGCGGCGATCATCGGCCTGCTGTTCGCCGCGCTCGGCGTCTGGAGCAGCCACGCGTTCCAGCGGCCGGAGCTGGACGGCTATGCCTCGATCGCGATCGGGTGCCTGCTGGCGGTGGTCGCCGGGTTCCTGGCGCGCGAATCCAAGGGTCTGCTGATCGGTGAGCGCGCCGACCCCGCTGTGGTGGCGGAAGTCTATCGGCTGGTCGACGGTCATTCCGCCATCGTCGCGGTCAACCACGTCCGCACCATCCACACCGCGCCCGAATCGGTGTTCGTGGCGATCAGCGCCGACTTTCGCGACGAGATGACGATGGGCGAAGGAGAGCGGCTGATCGAGGAGATCGAGCGCAAGCTCAAGGCCGCGCTGCCGCAGCTGTCGTCCATCTACATCCGCCCGGAAAAGCGCGAGGACGCCGTGATCGTCGCGGCGCCTCCCGCGATTGAGCCCCCCGCCGCGAGGGGGTAAAAGGCCCCATGCTGCGCACGGTCCGCCTCCTCGCTCCCCTGCTGTTCTGGCTCGGCCTCGCGCTGCCCGCGCCGGCGGCGGTGACGATCACCTTCTGGAGCCATGAGCTCGGCAACAGCTTCCCGCACGCCTTCTTCACGCTGCGCGGGGCGCCCGACGGCGGCGGCGCGCCGGTCGACGCCAATTACGGCTTCACCGCCAAATCGGTCACGCCGGCGCTGCTGTTCGGCTCGGTGCCGGGCGAGGTGGAACCCTCCAAGCCCGGCTATATCGAGGGCAGCGATGCGCAATTCTCGGTGGTGCTGACGGATACGCAATACGCCCAGATCCTCGCGCTGATCGCCGCCTGGGACGAGAAGACGGGCGACGGCCATTACAATCTGAACAACCGCAACTGCATCCATTTCGTCAAGGCAGCGGCCCGCATCGCCGGGCTGACCGATCTGGATCGCCCGCAACTGATGAAGAAGCCGCGCTCCTATCTCCAGTCGATCGAGGCGGCGAACGAAGCCCGCGTCGTCAAGGTGGACATGCACGGCAAGCAGTATCTCGCGACGCTGTCGCCGCTGGGCGGCGCGCCGGTGATCGCGCCGCCGGTGGCGGGGCTGGCCGAACCCGACCGGACGGGCTCCGCGGCGTCACCGTCCGCGACCACGCCCGTCGGCGCCCCACCCGCGGATCGATCGCTGCCCAGCGCGCCGGTCCCGCAGCCGACGCCCGCGACGGCCCAGCCCTACTGAGCGGGCGTCAGCTCCAGCAGGTCGAGCGTCGATTCGAATTGCGGGCGCGGCAGCACGATGCGCCAGCGCGCGTCGCCGATCCGCTCGACATAGCCCGCCATGTCGCGCCCGTCGTCGCGGCCGTAGCGGAGCGGTCGCGCCTCGTCGCCGAACTGTAGCGTGCCGAGGAACACCGCGCGGCCGGGGCCGTCGGGGTAGAATTGCCCCGCCGGGCGCTGTGGCCCGTCCAGGCCGGCAAAACCGGCGGCGTCGAGGCGGCATCGTCCCCAGGGCCGCTCCACCAGCCCGGCCGCGCCGCCCAGCTTGACGAAGCGGCAGCGATACGCGCCGGGCGGCGGGCTCGGCCGGTCGAGCGCATGGTCGAGGTCGAACAGCGCGTCGCCCACCACGGTCGCCTTCCCCTTGGCCCGCATCTCGTCCTGCGCCTGCAGCCAGGCTGGCCGCCATTGGCGCAGCCGCTGCCGGTCCGTCTCCGTCGCCACCGGCCGCCAGGTCGCGCCCGTCGCGCAGGGCGACAGCTGTGCCGCCGCCGCGGCTGCCGCCAGACACAGGGCCGTCACGCCGCCGTCCAGCCGCCGTCGACCGCCAGGTTGGCGCCGGTGATCGAGCGCGCTTCCTCCCGGCACAGGAACACCGCCAGCGCCGCGACTTCCTCCGGCGTGACGAAGCGCTTGGTCGGCTGCGCAGCGAGCAGCACGTCGTTCATCACCTGCTCGCGCGTCAGCCCGCGCGCGCGCATCGTGTCCGGGATCTGGCTCTCGACCAGCGGCGTCCAGACATAGCCCGGCGACAC
The DNA here is from genome assembly GCF_964250165.1 of uncultured Sphingomonas sp. Taxonomy (GTDB): domain Bacteria; phylum Pseudomonadota; class Alphaproteobacteria; order Sphingomonadales; family Sphingomonadaceae; genus Sphingomonas. The sequence goes on from NZ_CAXUEK010000025.1 coordinate 30,501, forward strand.
GACGTTGCAGGTGACGCCATCGGTCGCGCACTCCAGCGCCACCGTCTTGGTCAGCCCGGCGATCGCGTGCTTGGCCATCACATAGGCCGACTTGTTGGGGCTCGCGACCAGGCTGTGGGCCGAGCCGGTGGAGATGATCCGCCCCCAGCCCTGGGCGCGCATGTGCGGCAGCGCCGCGCGGATCAGGTGCCACGCCGAGGACATGATGATCGCGATGACCGCGTCATAGCGCTCGACGGGAAACTCGGCGATCGGCGCGACGTGCTGGATGCCGGCATTGTTGACGACGATATCGACCGAGCCGGTCGCCGCCAGCGTGCGCGCGACCATCGCCGCGATCTCGTCCGGCCTGGTCATGTCGGCGGCGTCGTAGCGCGCGCCGTCGCCCAGCTCGGCGCGGATCGCCTCGATCGCTTGCGCGTCGCCCAAGCCGTTGATGACCACCGCCGCGCCCTCGGCCGCCAGCGCGCGGGCATAAGCGAGGCCGATGCCGGACGTGGAGCCGGTGACGATCGCGGTCCTGCCCTTCAGAAACATGCTCGCGCCCTCCTTGCCGCATTCCGGCATGGCGGGTTCGCAACAGCCGTGCAACCCGGCTATGGGCACGGGCATTTCAGGCCCGCAACGATCAGGAAACCCCGCCCATGCGGCTCGACGATTTCGATCCCAACGACATCAATGTCGGCGACCAGCGCGGCCAGGGCGGCGGCGGCGGGTTCGGCTTCGGCGGGGGTGGCGGTGGCGGTGGCGGTGGCGGCCTGCTGTTCGGCCTGCTGCCGCTGATCGGCAGCCGCTTCGGCTGCGGCGGGATCGTCGTCGTGCTGCTGCTGCTGGCGGTATTCGGCGGCCTCGGCAATGTCGGCAGCCTCGTCTCGAGCGGCGGTGGCACTGCGGTGACCAGCCGCGCGCCCAGCGCCGGCGGCGCGGACGCGGTGCGCCAGGCCTGCACCGTCGACGCGTCGAGCAAGGCGGCCTGCAACGCCTTCGAATCGGCGCAGCGGACCTGGGAGACGATCTTCGCCGCGGAAGGCAAGCGCTTCGCCAAGCCCAGCCTGCAATTCTACGCCGGCAACGGCCAGTCCGGCTGCGGCGCGGCGCAATCCGCGATGGGGCCGTTCTACTGCCCGTCCGACCAGGGCATCTATCTCGACACCAGCTTCTTCGCCGAGCTGCAGAACCGCTTCCACGTCAGCGGCGACTTCGCCCAGGATTACGTCATCGCCCACGAGTTCGGGCATCACATCCAGAACCTGCTCGGCACGTCGGACCAGGTCGCGCGCGCGGGCGCCAGCGCGACAGGGGCAAGCGGCGCGTCGGTACGCCTGGAGCTGCAGGCCGACTGCTATGCGGGCGTGTGGGCGTCCAAGAACAGGGATCGAATGGATGCTTCCGACCTGCAGGAGGGCCTGACCGCCGCGCACGCGATCGGCGACGATACGCTGCAGGAGCAAAGCCAGGGCCGCGTCGTGCCCGACAGCTTCACCCACGGCACCTCGGCGCAGCGCGAGCATTGGCTGAAGCGCGGCTACGACACCGGTGACCCGGCCCAGTGCGACACGTTCAGCGGGGCGATCTGACGCCCCGATAACCGTCATCCCCACGCAGGCGGGGATGACGGCTGGTTGAGCAGGACGCAAAAGAAGGGGCCCGGACGTCGCCGTCCGAGCCCTTCTTTGTCAGCCTCAGCCTCAATAGGTGCCGGAAAAGCTCCGGTTGAGGTTCGTGCCGTCGTCCGACTGCACGCCGCCGGTGCCCGCCTGACGGTTCTGCGCATCGCGGCTGGCGTCGCCGAACAGCGCGTTCTGGCGCTCCTCGTCCTGCCACTGCTGCTTCGCCTCGGCGGCGGACCTGGTGAGCGTCACCTTGTCGTCCACCGACTTGATCCAGCGCGACGGGAAGGAATGATGGCGGCCGCCGGCATCCTGATCGCTCTTGGTCAGGATCACGCGGTCGTCGCGCACCTTGTCCACCGTGCCGACATGCTCGCCGTCGGCACCGACGACCTCCAGGTGCTCCTTGACCTGCCCGAGCAGGTCACGCTGGCCCTGCCGTTCGGTGCGCCACGACGAGAACTCGTTGTGGAACTTCGCCTGGTTCTCCTGGCGATATTCGTGATAGTCGCGATCGAACGCGGCGATCTGCTGGTCGCGCCAGCTCTGGTAATGCTCGTCGCGGCCATAGCCGCCGGCCCGCTCGGCGCGGCGGGCGTCCTGCTCGCGGCGACGCTCCGCATCCTCGTCACCAAACCACGAGCGGACCTCGTCGCCGGCGCGCTCGATGAAGCCGCGGTCGTCGCCACCCTGGCCGTGGTTCTGCGGCTGGCGATCGAAGGTGCCCCGGCTCTGGCGATACGAGTCGCGGCCGAAATCGCCACGATTCTGGTCGCCGCGATAATAGTCGGACCCGCCGGTGAAGCCCTGATGAGACCGATCCTGGTCGCCCCAGCCGCCGCCGGAGCCGCCACGACCCTGCCGCTCGGGCTGACGACCCGCGCCGTAGTCACGCGCGGCATCGTCGCCATAGCTGCGTTGCCCGTAGTTCCGCTCGCCGTAATCCTGACGGCCATCATCGCGCTGGCCCCGATCACGGGGACCCTGGTCACGCTGGCTGTATTCGCGCTGGTTGTCGCGGCCGTAGCCGCCGAGCTCGCCGGCGCTCTGGTAATCGCGCGAGCCATAGCCGTCGCGACGGCCACCAAGTCCGCCATCGTCGGCGCGCCCGGCGCGGTCGCGGTAATTTCTCTGCGGGTCGTTCTGCCCGTAGCGGTCGTAAGCCATTTCCCATCCTCCTGGGTATTGCGCGGCGCGACCGGCGACCAGAAGCGGCCGTCGCGCGCTGCATCCGTATCAAGATTTCGGGGGAGCGATGGTTCCTCCCAGCGGCTCGGTTCACCGCCCGAAGCGCACGGCCGCACGTGTTGCATCGCCCGGGAACTGTCGCTAAGGGCAGCGCTCTCCAGGGCGCGGGGCCGTAGCTCAGATGGGAGAGCGCTGCAATCGCACTGCAGAGGTCAGGGGTTCGATTCCCCTCGGCTCCACCACCGTGCAGGCAGCGAGACGAGCTAGCATAGCTCGCTCGCCCGCGGCCAAGCGCGGCCGACGGGGCACCGCCCCGTTCGACGGCGCGGCTTCGCCGCGACGCCCCTTCTACCTGATCCCGCCACAATGACCGCCATTCCCGCCGCCACCCTGATCGTCTTCCGCGAGACCGGCGCCGGCCCGCCCGAGCTCCTCATGGTCGAACGGGCCAGGGCGATG
>NZ_CAXUEK010000026.1:0-32954 GCF_964250165.1 uncultured Sphingomonas sp.
CAAGGCGCAGGAGATGGCGCTGGTGCTGGAGGCGCAGAACCTCGCCGAGCGCGAGGTGCCCGACTATGTCGCGGCCGACGGTGCCGCGAAGGTCACCTTCACCCGCGTGCCGCTGCTGGACGAGGTGCCCTATCCGGTGAAGATGGAGCCCAATCTGGTTGTCGAGTTCTACTCGCGCTGAGCGAGTAGGACGCGACGATCTCACCAGATTGGGCCGGCCGGCCTCGCCGCAGGCGAGGTCCGACGACGCGGGTTTCACTCCCGCGTCGGCCCGAGAAGAGCAGGAGGGCGGTCCCGCGGGGCCGCCCTCATCGTTTCAGCTTCACGCGAGTCCGACGGTGGATGCCGGCACAAGGCCGGCATGACGGTATGGGGAAAGGCTCGCCGCCCCGCGCGTTGCTGCCGGCGAGAAGGAGCACGCGCATGAATATCGACCTTTCGGGCAAGACGGCACTGGTGACCGGTTCCACCGACGGCATCGGCTTCGCGACGGCCAAGGCGATCGCCGCAGCGGGCGCGGCGGTGATCGTCAACGGGCGCGGGCAGGACAAGGTCGACGCGGCGGTCGCGCGCATCGGCGGGCAGGCGCGCGGCGTCGCCGCCGACCTGGCGGACGCAGACGGCGCGGCGACTCTGGTCGCGGCGGTTCCGCATGCCGATATCGTCGTCAGCAACGCCGGGATCTTCCAGCCGGCCGACTTCTTCGACGCGGACGACGCGATGTGGGACCGGCACTGGCAGGTCAACGTCATGGCCGGCGTCCGGCTCGCGCGTCATTACCTGCCGCGGATGCGCGATGCGGGCTGGGGTCGCTTCATCCTCCTCGGCTCCGAATCGGCGTTCAACGTGCCCGTCGAGATGATCCACTACGGCGTCAGCAAGACCGCCGACGTGGCGCTGGCGCGCGGGCTCGCCAAGCGCATGGCGGGGACGAACGTGACGGTGAACGCGGTGCTGCCGGGACCGACCCTGTCGGAGGGGGTCGCGGGCATGCTCCAGGCACAGGCCGAGCAAGCGGGCCAGTCGTTGGAGGAGGCGGGCGCCGCCTTCGTCAAGCGGCACCGGCCGAGCTCGATCCTGCAGCGCGCCGCCACCGTCGAGGAAGTCGCGGCGATGATCGTCTACACCGCCTCGCCCCAGGCGTCGGCGACCACCGGCGCGGCACTGCGGGTCGACGGCGGGGTGATCGACTCGCTGCAGTGAGCGCTCGATAGGCCGCCGGCGACCAGGCGTGGAGCACCGCGCCTGTCGGCACCAGCGCGCCCGCGATCGCGAAGACCGGTGACAGCCTCGACCCGCGGACCGGCCGGGCCGCGCGGCGGGCCTCCGGCAGCGGGTGGGCTGCACCCGGGTGCGCGCGGCCAGACCTTCGCGCCATCGCCCGCCGACGAAGAGTTGCCGAGAGCGATCGCCGGCAGGCCGCAGATTGACTCTGCCTGCCCGGCGCGACATCCTTTTCCAAAGTAGAGGCGTCGCGTGGCCGCCGGCAGGTCCGGCAAGGGAATGAGCTGCGGGGGAAGACGCATGACCGTCGCGATCAAGGCTTGCGCGCCGGGCTGCGCCGTCTCGGGCGCCGTCGCAATGGGCGCGGCCGCTACGCCCCCGGACGCGAACCGCGCCAGCTTCTGCCTGGGCCGGGCGGCGCGATGCGGTTCCGCGGGCGAGCCGACCGGGACCGTTCCGTGATCGCCGGATGGCTCAACACTTGGCTGCACGGCGGCGGTACGGCGCAGCTCGGTCCGGCCGATCCCGCCGACCTCATCGCCCGGCGACACGCGGCGCGGCGCTGGTGGATCGGGCAGGCGGCGGTGGCGCCGCCGGGGCTGGTCGGCCTGGCGCTGTCGGGGGGCGGCATCCGTAGCGCCACCTTCTCGCTCGGCGTGCTCCAGGCGCTGGCTCGCGCCGATCGGCTCGCGGCGATCGACATCCTGTCGACCGTGTCCGGCGGGTCCTATGTCGGCTGCTTCCTGCGCAGCCTGTTCCTGCCCAAGCGGCTGCGCGGCATCGCCCCGGTGCAGAACGACGCGGCCCTGTCGGAGCAGGCGAAGGCGCTGGAACTGGCCGCGCAGTATCGCTTCGCGATGCGCGCGCTGACGAGCGACGCCAGCGAGCGGGCGCTGGTCGCGCCGTCGGGCAAGTCGGTGCGCAATCCGATCTGGTGGCTGCGCGAACATAGCCGCTATCTCGCTCCGAACGGGCCGACCGATTACAGCTATGCGGTCGCGTATCTCGCGCGGAACTGGCTGGGGATGCTCTACGTCTTCGCGCTCGGCATGGCGGCCGTGCTGGCGGCGACCGCGCTGCTGGACATCGGAATCGTGCGCGGCCTGGCGGCGATCGGCTGGCCTTGGCCGAGCCGCGCGGCAGCGTCGGCTGTGACGGGCGCGGCCGGCTGCGACCTTCATCTCGGCGGGGTCGTCCCCACGGCGGTGAGCGCGGCCTGCCGGCCGGACGCGCCCGCCGCGCCCCCTGCGTTCTTCCGATCCTTCTCGCCCCTCGTCGCGCTGGCGCTGATCCCGCAGCTCGGCTCGCTGGCGGTCAGTCTCGCCTATTGGCTCACCTGCCAGATGTCGGTGAACGAGCGCGACCCGCGCCGGCAGCTCGGCTGGTTCGGCAAGATGGCCGGGTGGGTGGCGCTGCTCGCCGCCGCGCTGGGCGCGCTGCTGTATTGGCGGCCCCTGCCCTTCAACCCGCACATCCGCTGGGCCGAGCGCACGGGGGAGGCGCTGCTGGGGATGCAACTGGCGGCGGGCGCGATCTGGCTGGTGGCGACGCTGTTCCTGGTCTACCCCGACCAGCTGCTGACGGCGGAGCTGCGTCGCCGCCTCACCACCTGGCAGGCGCGGTTCAACCTGGCGGTGCTGGTGCTGCTCGGGCTCGGCCTGGTCGAGACGCTCGCGGCGGCGCTGCGGCAATGGGCATGGACGGGCGCGCGGTCCGCGGCGCTGTCCATCTCGGTCGGCTCGGCGCTGCCGGTGTTCGCTTTCGCCGTCCGCAAGCTGCAAGGCTGGGCTGCGGGCAAGGGCGCGAAGACCGGACTGTTCGCGGCGGCCGCGCGCTTCCTGCCCGAGGTCGCGCTGGTCGCGGGCGGGCTCGCCTATGGGGCGGTCGCAGTGGCCGCCGGCGCGCTGGTCCAGGCCGCGATCTGGGCCGGGGATCCGTGGCAGCGGGGGACGGTGGACGCGGGCGCGACCGCGCTGCTGATCGCGACGCTCGCCGCGCTGGGGCTGCTGACCGGCTGGTCGACCGGCTTCATCAACCTGTCCTCGCTCCACAATCTGTACGCCTCGCGGCTGACGCGGGCCTATCTCGGCGCCAGCAATCTGGTGCGGCTGGAGACGCTGGAGGACCCCGACCGGCCCGACGTCACCATCCTCGACAACCACGACAAGGACTACATCCAGCCCGAGACCTATGGCGAAGCCGATCTGCCGGCGCCGCTCCACGTCATCAACGTGACGGTCAATCGCACGATCGCGGACAGCTCGGCATTGGTGACGCGCGATCGCAAGGGCGTGCCCCTCTCGGTCGAGCCGCACGGCATCAGGCTGACGGACGGCGCCCGCCAGCGGCTGCTGCTGTGGCACCGGATCGGGGTGCGCCGCTATGCCGAGTCGCTGAGCCTGGGCCAGTGGTGCGCGATTTCGGGCGCCGCGGCGTCGAGCGGCATGGGCCGCCTCACCAATCTCGGCTTCGCGATGGCGCTGACCTTCGCCAACGTCCGGCTCGGCTATTGGTGGTGGGCGCCGGCCGCGAAGCCGCCCCAGCCCGCCCGCTCGCCGTCGCGGATCGTCCGGGCGCTGCTCGGCGCGCCGGTCTACCGCCTGTTGTCGACCTTCTTCTACCTGTTCGACGAGATGACCGCCCGCTATTCGAGCGGCTATGACCGGCAATACCTGTCGGACGGCGGCCATTTCGAGAATACCGGCGCCTATGCGCTGATCCGGCGCGACGTGCCGCTGATCCTCGTCTGCGACAATGCGCAGGACCAGGATTACGCCTTCGCCGACCTGGAGAATCTCGTCCGCACGGCCCGGATCGATCTCGGCCGCGAGCTGGTGCTGCTCGGCGGGGCCGCGCTGCGCCGCTTCCTGGCCGAGATCGGCTGCCGCCGCGCGACGCTGTTCGTCGATCCCGACGTGGACCGTGACTGGAAGGCGGCGATGCGCGACGGCAAGGGCGAGGCGTTCGCGCTCGCTTTCGCGGTGCAGGGCGGCGCCGGCGTCCCGGCGCGCCGGCTGGTGCTGGTCAAGCCGCGGCTGCTGCCGGGCACGCCGGAGGACGTCGCCGGTTACGCCGCCGCCAACCCGCCCTTTCCGCAGCAGACGACCGGGGACCAGTTCTTCGACGAGGCGCAATGGGAGAGCTACCGCCGGCTGGGCGAGCATTGCATGACGACGCTGCTGGCGGCCTGCCCGCGGCTGTTCGCGGCCGCGGGGGTGCGGTGAGGCGGTTTCCTTCGCCCTTTCCCCGTGCCACAAGGGGGCGTGCGCACCACTCGGCCTGCGCGCGCGCGAGGGGTTCGGCCGGGCAAGGATGGAGAGAATGATGGCGCGAACGGCGGAGAAACGCGGCAAGGACGAGACCAAGGCGGCCACCAAGAAGGTCAAGGCGACGGGCAAGCCGACCGGCGGCGCGCGCGGCGGCATCACCGCGCCGGTCACGCCCTCCCCCGAGCTGGCCGAGATCGTCGGCAAGGCCGACCTGCCGCGCAGCGAGGTCGTCAGCAAGGTGTGGGATTACATCAAGAAGAACGATCTGCAGGACGCCAAGGACCGGCGCCAGATCAACGGCGACGACAAGCTCCAGAAGATCTTCGGCAAGCCGTCCGTCAGCATGTTCGAGATGAACAAGCATCTGAGCGCGCACCTCACCGCCAAGAAGGCCTGACGCGGAGCGGGATGCGGGTCGCGGGCGGTGACGGCCCGCGGCGCGCAGCCCCTTGCAATCGCTGCAAAACCGGTGAGGGGTGGGGCCCGACACATCAAAGGACCTCTCGCCGATGCGCCTCCGCCTGCTGCCGGTCCTCGCGCTGTCCGCCACCGCTCCCGCCGTCGCGCAGGTCCACGGCTATAACGGCCTGGCGCTGAGCCCGACGGGCGACCGCATCGCGACCACCGAAGCCAGCGGCGGGACCGGCGCCGGCGGCCGCGGCGGCGGCCACGCCGCGATCGTGCTGCGCCGCGCGGCCGATGGGGCGATCACGCAGACGCTCGATCCCTGTCCCAAATGCACCTATGCCGGGCTCACCTTCGGCCCCGGCGGCGAGCTCGCCTTCGTCGCGCGCGAGCCCGGCGCGTCGACCGCCCAGCTGATGCTGGCCGAGGGCAACGCGGTCCGCACCCTCGCCACCGTCCCCGGCCTCGCGCAGACGCCGCGTTTCTCGCCCCGTGGCGACCGCATCGCGCTACTCGTGACGCTCGGCGCCGCCAAGGAGACCGGCGCGACGCAGGCGGGCGTGCGCCAGATCGGCGAGATCGGCGAGACGAGCGACGAGCAGCGCCTCGCCGTGTTCACGGTGCGCGGCGCGCCGGTCGTGCCCGCGGACGTCAGGCCGGTGTCGCCCGCCGACCGCTACATCTACGAATATGACTGGACGCCCGACGGCGCCGGCTTCGTGGTGACCAGCGCGCGCGGCAACGGCGACGCCAATTGGTGGGTGGCGACGCTCGACCATGTCGACGCGGCGACCGGCACCGTCCGCACCATCGCCAGGCCGATCACGCAGCTCAACTTCCCGCGCGTGTCGCCAGACGGGCGCAGCGTCGCCTATATCGGCGGGCTGATGAGCGACTTCGGCTCGGTCGGCGGCGACGTGTGGACGGTGCCGCTCGCCGGCGGCCCGCCGACGGACATCACCGCCGGCCAGCCCGTCACCTATGTCTCGCTCGCCTGGACGAAGGCCGGCCTGCGCGCCGTCTCGCTGCGCAACGACCGCATGGAGGTGGGCGCGGTCGAGCCGGGTCGCGCCGTCCCCTCCGGTTACAGCGCACCGGTCAGCCTGGCGGCGGGCGACGGCCGCGCCGCCTTCTCCGCTGACGGCGGACTGGCGGCGACGGTGGCGCAGGACTGGACGCACGCGCCGGCCATCTATGCCGGTCCGCTCGCCGGCCTGCGCCCGATCACCCATGACAATGACGCCGTGCGCGCCGCGGTCACCGCGCAGAGCGTCAGCTGGAGGAGCGACCGCTTCACCGCCCAGGGCTGGCTGCTCGGCCCGCTCGCGCCGCCTGCCGGAAAGGCGCCGATGATCGTCAGCGTCCATGGCGGCCCGTCCGCCGCCTCGACGCCGCGCTTCATGGAGAAGGGGCCGGCGACCGAGTATATGGACGCGGGCTATTACGTCTTCATGCCCAATCCCCGCGGCTCCTATGGCCAGGGCGAGGCGTTCACCGCCGCCAACAAGCGCGATTTCGGCGGCGGCGACCTGCGCGACATCCTGGCGGGCGTCGACGCGGTCGAGAAGGTGGCGCCGATCGACGACGCGCGGCTGGGGCTGACCGGCTGCTCCTATGGCGGCTTCATGGCGATGTGGGCCAACACCCAGACCAACCGCTTCAAGGCGATCGTCGCCGGTGCGGGGCTGTCCAACATGGTCAGCTATTACGGCACCAACGGCATCGATCAGTGGCTGATCCCGTTCTACGGCAAATCCGTCTACGACGACTTCAAGGTCTATGAGGACGCGTCTGCGGTCTACCACGTCCGCACCGCCCATACGCCCACCTTCATCTATGTCGGCGAGCGCGACATCGAGGTGCCGCCGACCCAGTCGGTCGAATGGTGGCACGCGCTCAGGAATCAGGGCGTGGACACCAGCCTGGTGATCTATCCCGACGCCGGCCATTGCGTGCCGCGCCCCGATCAGTCGGCGGACGTCCGCAAGCGCGCGCTCGCCTGGTTCGGCAGGTATCTGGCGAAGTGAGGACGATCGTGCGCGCCCTGATCCCGTTTGCGCCGCTGCTGCTGGCGCCGTTGCTTCTGGCCGCCGCCACGGCGCCCGTCGTCTCCCCCGCGATCCGGGCGGCGCTGGCCGATCCGGCGCGGGCCGACCAGGCGGGCGACGACCTGCGCCGCCAGGCCGCCGCGGTGATCGCCTTCTCGGGCGCGAAGCCCGGCGACACCGTGGTCGATTACCTGCCGGGCCAGGGCTATTGGACGCGCATCTTCACCGGCGTGGTCGGGCCGAACGGGCATGTGATCGCGATGTGGCCGCAGGCCGGCGCCAGGCGCGCCGCCGCGATCGTGCCCGGCCTGCAGGCGAAGGCCCTCGCCAACGTCGCGTACGACGTTCAGGCCGGCAACCTGCCGGTGGTGGCGCAACCGGTCGACCTGTTCTGGACCGTCCAGAGCTATCACGATATCCCCGAGGGCCTGCGCACCGCGTTCAACGCCGCGGTGTTCAGGGCGCTCAAGCCCGGCGGCACCTATCTGATCATCGATCATGCCGACGCGCGCGGCGCGCTGCCGACGACGCCCTCCAAGCACCGCATCGACCCCGCCGTGGTACGCAGCCAGGTCGCGAGCGCCGGCTTCCGCTTCACCGGCCAGTCGACGGTGCTCGCCAACCCCGCCGACGATCACTCCAAACCGGTGTTCGATCCCACGATCCGCGGCCAGACCGACCAGTTCGTGTTCCGCTTCGTCAGGCCGAAATAGGACCATTCGGCCGGTTGGTGCAGCACCAGCACCAGCGGCTCACCATGGTCCTGCTGCGCGCGCACGCGCCCGAGCGTTACCGCGCGTGGCGCGACGAGGCGATCCAGCCGTGCGAGCATTCGGGCGGCGTGGCGGAGCTGTTCCGGCAGGCGATCAGGCACGTCGCCGAAGATGCGCTGTTCACCCAGGAGCTCAATCCCGAACGGCCCGCCGACGCCGCCGCCTATCGCCCCACGGAGCGCCGATACGTCGATGCGATCCAGGAGCAGGACCGCGAGATCGCCGCGTTGCGCGCCGCGGCGAGGCTTCCCGCGCAGGACGTGGACTGAAGATGGCCAGCTTCCGCGCCGCCAGGCGGCCCTCCGACGACCCGAGCGCGACGCCCGCGGCACCGGCCTGACCGCGTTCAGGCCCGCGCCAGCAGCCGCTGCGCGGCCTTGAGGTGAGGCGCGTCGACCATCCGACCGTCGAGCTGCAGCGCGCCCGCGTCCGGGTTGGCCGCGAACAGCGCCACGACGCGCCGCGCCTGCGCCAGCTCGTCGGCGGACGGCGTGAAGGCGGCGTTGATGACCGCGACCTGCGCAGGATGGATCGCGAGCATGCCCGTGAACCCGTCGCGCCGCCCGCGCGCGGCATAGGCGGCGAGGCCGTCCATGTCGCGAAAGTCGGGATACACCGTCTCGATCGCCGGCACGCCCGCCGCATGCGCCGCGAACAACGCCAGCGACCGGGCGAGACGATAGGGATCGGTATAGCCGCCGTCCGCCTCGCGCGCCGCCGCCGCACCGATCGCGGCCGGCAGGTCCTCCGCGCCCCAGGTCAACCCCGCCAGGTGCGCGGCGGCTTGCCCATAGCTGCCGAGCGCGAAGATCGCCGCCGGCGTCTCCGTCGCGACCGGCAGGATCGGCAGCGCCAGCCGCTCGGCCAGCCGCAGCACGTCGCGCGCGCCCGCCGCCTTGGGGAGCACGAGCCCGTCCGGCCGCGCGTCGGCGAGCGCGGCGAGGTCGTCGTCCAGGAAAGGCGAATCGAGCGGGTTCACCCGCACGAAGACCAACAGCTCCTTCCCGGGACGGGGAGGAGCGAGATACGCCCTGACCGCCGCCCGTGCCTCGGCCTTGCGCGCGGTCACGACCGCATCCTCCAGGTCCAGGATCAGCGCGTCCGCGCCGCTCGCGACTGCCCTGGCGAAGCGGTCCGGCCGGTCGCCCGGCACGAACAGCAGCGAGCGGAGCCTCACGCCCCCTGCCGCTCCGCCAGCCTGCGCTCCCAGGCGAGCGCGTCCCTGACGATGACCTCTAGGTCGTCGCGCGCCGGCCGCCACGGCAGCGCCGCCAGGATGGCCCGGTTGTCGGCGACCAGCGCCGCCGGGTCGCCCGCGCGCCGGCCCTCCATCCGGCGCGCGATCGTCCGGTTGGTCACCCGATCGACCGCGTCGAGCACCTCCAGCACCGAGAAGCCGCGGCCGTATCCGCAGTTGAGCGTATGGCTTTCCCCCGGTCGCTCGACCAGCAGGTCCAGTGCCGCGACATGCGCCGCGGCCAGGTCCGATACGTGGATATAGTCGCGCACCCCCGTACCGTCGGCGGTGTCGAAATCGGTCCCGTAGACGCTCACCGCCTCGCGCTTGCCGGTCGCGGCCTCCACCGCGATCTTGATGAGGTGCGTCGCGCCCACCGTCGACTGGCCGCTGCGGCCCTCGGGATCGGCGCCGGCGACGTTGAAATAGCGCAACGCGCAATAGTTCATCGGGTGCGCCGCGGCGACGTCGCGCAGCATCGCCTCGGTCATCAGCTTGGACATGCCATAGGGGTTGATCGGCACGGTCGGGTCGCCCTCCGCGACCGGCACCCTGACGGGCGTGCCATAGGTGGCGGCGGTCGAGGAGAAGATGAAGTGCGGCACGCCCGCCGCCACCGCGCTCGCCAGCAGGCTGCGCGTCGCGGCGGTGTTGTTGCCGTAATATTTGAGCGGGTCGGCGACCGACTCCGGCACCACCACCGATCCGGCGAAATGCATGATCGCCTTCACGTCGTGCTCGCGCAGCACGTCGGCGAGGCGAGGATCGGCGACGTTCATCTCGACCAGCGTCGCACGGGGATCGACCGCCCAGGCGAAGCCGGTGACGAGGTTGTCGACCACCACCACCTCCTGCCCCGCATCGAGCAGCGCCAGCACGGCGTGGCTGCCGATATAGCCGGCCCCGCCCGTCACCATCACCTTGCCGTCCAGCGTCATGTGCCCGAACCCCTTTGCGGGCGCGTTAGCGGCTTCCTACATCGGTCGCAAAGGAGACCATCCATGACGGAATATGCGACGCTCGCCGGCGGCTGCTTCTGGTGCACCGAGGCGGTGTTCAAGGACGTGATCGGCGTCCAGTCGGTCGAGAGCGGCTATATCGGCGGCACCGTCGACGACCCCGAATACCGCTCGGTCTGCAACGGCGACACCGGCCATGCCGAGGCGATCCGCGTCGGCTTCGATCCCGCCCAGGTCCGCTACGCCGACCTGCTCGACATCTTCTTCGCCACGCATGACGCGACCCAGCTCAATCGCCAGGGCAACGATGTCGGCACGCAGTACCGCTCGGCGATCTTCCCCGAGACGGTGGAACAGGAGGAGCAGGCCAACCAGGCGATCGCGCGCGCCCAGGCCGATCAGTCGAAGCCGATCGTCACCACGATCGAGCCGTTTGATCGCTGGTGGCCGGCGGAGGGCTATCACCAGGATTATTGGGAGACGAGCGGCCGCTCCAATCCCTATTGCCTCGCGGTGATCCCGCCCAAGCTGCAAAAGCTCAGGAAGAGCTTCGCGGCGCAAGTGCGCACGCAGCTAGCGTAGCTGGCTGCGAGACGCACAAACCCGGCCGGCGTAGCGCAGCTACGACCGACGACGCGGCTTTGCCGCGGCGCCTAGCGATGCGCCGCCCGGCGCAGCCGATCGTTGATCGCTTCCCCCACCCCGTCCGCCGGCACCGGCGCGATGGCGATGCGGGTTCCGGGCGAGGCGTCCGCCCGGTGCAGCGCGTCGAACAGCCGCGCCGCCGCTTCGATCAGGTCCCCCACGGCCGACAGCGTGTCGTCGCCCGCGACCGGACCGAAGCCGATCAGCCACTCGCCTGGCTCGGCGCCGGTGGCGCCCAGCCGCAGCGGCTTGGCCGGCGCATAATGGCCGGCAAGCTGACCGGGCGCGGTGATCGCTCCCGACGGCGACGGGACGACCGATGCAAGGCGGCCCGATACCGCCGCGATCTGCTCGCCGGTGATCGGCCCCGGCCTGAGCACGCGCCCGTCGGCGACGATCGTCGACTCCACCCCGGTCGGGCACGCGCCGTCATCGATGACGAGCGGCACGGCGCCGCCCAGGCTGGCCGCGACATGCGCCGCCCGCGTCGGACTGATCGCGCCCGAGCGGTTCGCCGACGGCGCGGCGAGCGGCCGGCCGCACGCCGTCAGCAGCGCCCGCATCGCGCGGTGCGCCGGCACCCGCACCGCCACCGTCGGCAGGCCCGCCGTCACCGCCGGCGCGAGCCCCGCTCCCTCGCGCACCGGCAGCACCAGCGTCAGCGGCCCCGGCCAGAACGCCGCCGCCAGTGCCCGTGCCACGGCATCGAACACCGCCACCCGCTCCGCGGCTGCGCCATCGAGCACATGCACGATCAGCGGGTTGAAATCCGGCCGCCCCTTGGCCGCATAGATGCGCGCCACCGCCTCGGCATTGGTCGCGTCCGCCGCCAGCCCGTAAACCGTCTCGGTCGGCACGGCGACCACCTCCCCCGCCGCGATCAGCGCCGATGCTCGGGCGATGGCGGGGTCACCGAAGGGCAGGATGGCTGGTGCGGACATGTCCGGACGCTATAGGCGCGCCTGACCGACCGCCGCTACCGCCGCCAGGTCGGCACGGAGGTGAGCGAAGGCGAGATCACCAATCCGCGCATCTACCGGATGCGACTGAGCATGATGTTCGGCATTGATCTGACGCCCGACGAGGTCGACCAGCTGTACTAGCCGCGCCGCTGGTCCGCTCGATCAGGCCTCGCTTCGCTCCAGCAGGTCGCCCGCGTCGAGGCCCAGCAGCGCGATATAGCTTTGGATGCGCGGCCATTGCGTCGTCACGAACCGCTCGCGCTCGGTCACGCGCAATCGCTCCACCGCGCCGGGCAACACGAACATGCCCACCCCGCGCCGGACCTCGACATAGCCGTCGTCCTGGAAGCTCTGATACGCCTTGGCGACCGTCAGCGGGTTGGCGCCGTGCTCGGCCGCCAGCGCCCGGACGGACGGCAGCTGGTCGCCCGCCTGGAAGTCGCCGCGCAGGATCGCCGCCGCGATCGTGCCGCGAAGCCGCAGATAGACCGGGCTCTCCCCTTCTACCACGTCGGGCCGCTCGGCGCTGTCATACCGCCTTAATACAGCAAGGGTGCGGCGAGTCCAGCATCGTCAGGCTTCGGCCGGCGGCGTCCACCGGCTGACGATCGCCGCCATGTCGGGCCGCGGCCGCTCGTCCAGCGGGCGCCCGGGCGTGCCGATGAACACGAAGCCGACGATGCGTTGCGTCTCGTCACCGAACAGGTCGCGCACGGGTGGCGAGAAGGCGGGCCAGCCGGTCAGCCAGCCCGCGGCGTAGCCCATCGCGTGCGCCGCGTGGAGCAGGTTCATCGTCGCCGCGCCCGCCGACAGCTCCTGCTCCCAGATCGGGATGGGCGATCCCGCGACGGGCGCGGACAGCGTCACCACCAGCGCCGGCGCCTGGGTGGCGAACTGCCGCGCCGCCTCCAGCTCGTGCGCCGGCGCGTCCGGATGGTCGGCGGCCCAGATGTCGGCGAGCAGCCCCGCCAGCCGCTGCCGCTGCGCGTCGGCCACCACCACGAAGCGCCACGGCGCGAGCTTGCCGTGATCGGGCGTGCGCGCCGCGATCGCCAGCATCCGGTCGATCGCCGCGCCGTCCGGCCCCGGCCCGACCAGGTCGCGCGGCTTGCCCGAACGGCGGGTCGCGAGGAGAGACAAGGGCGAGGAGGCGTCGTTCAGCATGGCCGCGCATGTAGTCTTGCGAACGGCTCGCAGAAAGCCCCAATCCTCCCCGCCCGCGGGGAGGATTTACAGAGAAAGCCAACCCGCTACGTTCCCGGGCAAAGCGGGGCCGGCGAGGGCCCCCGCATCAGGGAACCCCCATTGGTCGAGACCCCCACCGACGCCAGCCCGTTCGAGCCGGACATCAGTCACGTCCAGCCGCTCAGCGGGCGCACCTGGCTGGGCCATCCCGTGCAGCTCCGCCGGCTGTTCGGCATCGAGATGTGGGAGCGGTTCGGCTTCTACGGGATGCGGGCGCTGCTGGTGCTCTATCTCACCAAGCATTTCCTGCTGCCCGATCATCAGGCGAGCGGCATCGTCGGCGGCTTTCTCAGCCTCGTCTACCTGACCCCGGTGGTCGGCGGACTGCTCGCGGATCAGTATCTCGGGTCCAAGCGCGCGGTGAAGTTCGGCGCGATCGTGATGGCGGTGGGCTATTTCCTGCTCTGCTTCGGCGGCGATCAGGGCCGCGCCTTCGCCACCATCGACGGGCAGCGCCTGGCGGTCTCCCAGGCGCAGGCCGCCTCGCCGCTGATGCCCAACGCCGCGCCCCAGACGGTGCAGTTCGACGGGCGGACGCTGGCCATCCACGGCCTGCCGGACGGCTCGGTCCAGCTCCAGCGGCCCGACGGCTCGGTCGCGCGCACGGTCGCCCCCGCGAACTTCGTCGCGGGCGCCGAGCGTTCGCCCTTCTACACCGCGATGATGCTGATCGCGCTGGCGCTGATCGTCGTCGGCAACGGCTTCTTCAAGCCCAACATCTCGACCATCGTCGGCTCGCTCTACGGGCCCGGCGACCGGCGGCGCGACGCGGGCTTCACGATCTTCTACGCCGGCATCAATATCGGCTCGGTGCTTGGCCAGCTGGCCTGCCCGTTCATGGTCGACCATGTCGGCTGGTGGGCGGGCTTCGTCACCGTCTCCGCCGTGCTGCTGATCTCCTGGGCGATGCTCCAGTTCGACGGCGGCCGGCTGACCGGATACGGCGAGCCGCCGACGCGGGCGGGGCGGGATCGCGCGCCGCTGATCTATGTCCTCGCCTTCGCGTCCGTCGGCTTCTTCTGGCTGGTGTTCCAGAACGTGATGACCGCGCCCGAGGCGGCGGCGGGCAGTGGCGTGTGGGGCTACATCGTCGCCACGCCGGTGCTCGGCAAGGCGCTGCTCGTCATCTTCCTGGCCGCCGTGATCGGGATCCCGATCTGGTCGTGGCGCGCGGGCGACCGGACCGAGCGGGAGATGATGCTCGCCGCGATCATCCTGGTCGTGTTCAACGTCACCTTCTGGGCGCTGTTCGAGCAGGCGGCCTCGTCGCTGACGCTGTTCGCCGACCGCAACACGACGCTGGAGCTGTTCGGGTTCCACATGTCGGCGGCGGCGACGCAGCAGTTCAACCCGATCGTCGTGGTGCTGTTCGCGCCGGTGCTGAGCTGGCTGTGGCTGGCGCTGGCGAAGCGCGGGCTGGAGCCCTCGATCCAGGTCAAGTTCGCGCTCGCGCTGATGCTGGTCGGGCTCGGCTTCGTGGCCCTGTCGGCGAGCGGCGGCACGGCGGACGCAACGTTCCGCGTGTCGCTGTGGTGGCTGGTGCTGACCTATTTCCTCCACTCGATCGCCGAGCTGTGCATCTCGCCGGTCGGCCTGTCGATGATCACCAAACTGTCGATCGCGCGCATCGTCGGCATGATGATGGGGGTGTGGTTCCTGTCGATCTCGGTCGGCGAATATGTCGCCGGCGCCGCGGCGCAGGCGGCGGCGGTGACGACGGTCGGCGGGCAGGTCACCAATCCCGAGCTGTCGCTCCACACCTATCTCGGCACCTTCCTGACCGGCGGGGAGCTGACGATCGGGGCGGGCGTGGTGCTGCTGGTCATTGCGCCGCTGCTCAAGCGGCTGATGCACGGGGTGACCTAGCGTGGCTGGCACGCCCGCAGCGGAGCTGCGCGCGAGACCGGCGCGCTCGGCCGGCGTAGCGCAGCTACGACCGACGACGCGGCTTGGCCGCGTCGCTGTGGAGGGTGAGCCATGACCACCCTGATCGCGGCGGCAGTGGCGTTCGTCGGCGCGCATTTCCTGCTGTCGCATCCGCTGCGGGCGCCACTGGCGCGCGCGATCGGCGAGCGCGGGTTCCTGCTGCTCTATTCGCTGGTTGCGGCGGCGACGCTGGGCTGGCTGGCGGTCGCCTATCGCGCGCAGCCGGCCGCGCCGTTGATATGGCCGGTCGGCGACGGGCTGTGGGCGGTGGTCACGGTCGTCATGCTGCTGGCCAGCGTGCTGCTGATCGGCTCGCTGCTCGGCAACCCGGCGCTTCCCACCGGCGGCGCGCCGGACGCGATCCCGGAGCGGGCGCGCGGCGTCTTTGCGATCACGCGCCACCCGATGATGTGGTCCTTCGCGCTCTGGGCCGCGTGCCACGCGGCGGTGTACCCGACGCGGAGCAACTTCGTGCTGGTCGCGGCAGTCGCCGTGCTGGCGCTGGTCGGCGCCGCCCTGCAGGATCGCAAGAAGGAGCAGCTCCAGCCCGACAGCTGGCGCGCATGGGAGGCGAGGACGAGCTACTGGCCGTTCGCCGCGATCGCCGCCGGCCGGGCGAGGCTCGCCGGCTTCCGCCCCCACGACCTCGCCGGCGGCGTGCTGCTATGGCTCGCCGCGACCTGGGCGCACATCCCGCTCGCCGGCTGGGCGGCGGGGGTGTGGCGGTGGGTATAAAGGGAACGGGAACGGCAGCGGCTGCTTTCGCCCAAAAGCCGACGTAGAGGTAAGACGATGCCTGTCGCTCACCACGACAGTTTGTATATACTATCTGTCAGCCAAAGCGCAGGGGTAGTTTCAATGACATGAGGGCTATACCGCTAGTGGCGGCCGCCACATTAGTGGCAACCTGTTCTACAAGGATGGACAAGTCCGATCCGCGCAATGTCACAGCAGCTGCTCAAGAGTGTCATGGAATTGCCGCGAACATCAGTTTGACTAGTAATCACGCGATCGACAATCGTCCCTTCTGGCTTTCTGTTCTGCGCGGTCATCAAAGCAAATCCGTGTTTAATTGCTTGGATAGGTGGTCCGCTGAATACCTCGGAACGCGAGCCGAGCTGGTCGATGCACTTCCGGAACGCGAGATCTCTCTCCAGCAGGCGCTCTCCATTCTCAAAGCCGACGCCGGCGTGCCAAACAAGGCGCACCCGAACCGCCGACACTGATGCCCCGCCGGGTCAATGTCCGTCTTCCACCATAAACAGAGCTGCAAACAGGCCGACGCGGGAGTAAATTCCGCGTCGTCAGTCGGCGCTGTGGCGGCGCCGGCCGGCCTGCCGCGTGGCGGCTCGCTCCGCTCGCCCCCACCTGCACGCTGCTTCGCTGCGCGCGTCGCTACAGGCGCACCATCCGCATCCCGCGCTCGGCATAGCGCGGCCCCGCCGTGCCGCCCCTGGGCGCCGCCGCGTCCAGCTCGGCCATGTCCTGCTCGGTCAGCGGCACGCGATACGCCTCCGCCGAATCGCGCATCGTCGCGCGCCGCTTCACGCCGGGGATTGGCACGATGTTCGATCCCTGCGCCAGCAGCCAGGCGAGCGCCACCTGCGCGTTGGACACGCCGTGCCGCGCCGCCACCTTCGCCACCGTGTCGACCACGCCCAAATTGCGCGGCATGTTTTCCGCCGAATAGCGCGGATCGTTGCGCCGCCAATCGTCGGGCGCGAGGTCGTCCAGCGAGCGGATGCCGCCCGCCAGGAAGCCGCGGCCGAGCGGCGAATAGGCCACGAAGCCGATGTCGTGCTCGCGGCAGACGTCCAGGATCTCGTCCTCGACGTCGCGCTCCCACAGTGAATATTCGCTCTGCAGCGCGGCGATCGGGTGCGTCGCGACGGCGCGCCTCAGCGTCTCCGGCCCCGCTTCCGATAGCCCGATATGGAGGATCTTGCCCTCCTTCACCAGCTCGGCCATCCCGCCCACCGTCTCCTCGATCGGCACGTTGGGGTCGACGCGGTGCTGGTAGAACAGATCGATCACGTCGATTCCCAGCCGCTGGAGCGAGCCCTCGACCGCGCGCCGGGCGTTGGCCGGCGAGCCGTCCAGCCCCGCCATCTCGTTGCCGTTCCACTTCATCGCGAACTTGGTCGCGATCTGCAGGCCGGTGCGCTTGCCCTTGATCGCGCGGCCGACCAGCTCCTCGTTGGTGAAGGGGCCGTACATCTCGGCGGTGTCGAGGAAGGTGACGCCGAGGTCGATCGCCTCGTGGATCGTCGCGATCGATTCGCCCTCGTCGGCCTGCCCGTAACTGATGTTGCCGCCCGCGATCATCGGCATGCAGCCGATCCCGATCGCCGACACCTCGAAGCGCTGCCCCAGCCACCGTTTCATCATGTCATCGTTCCTCTGTCAGACGGTTCAGCTTCGCTGAACCGTCTGAGCCAGCCGGTATCCGCGTGAGCGGATCGCTACACCGGTTGGTCGCGTGTGACCACGGCGGTGAGCGCCAGGTTGCTGGTGACGTTGCCCAGCGTGCGGAAGATGTCGGGAATGGTCTCCACCGCGATCAGCAGGCCGAGCGGCGTCAGCGGCACGCCCAGCGCCGAGGCGATCGGCACGACGGAGGCGAAGAAGGTGATCTGGCTCGGCAGGCTGATCGATCCGAGCGAGGTGACGACGCCCGCCAGGATCGCCGCCGCGGTCGCCGCGAGCGACACCTCGACGCCGAACCAGCGCCCGATATAGATCGCGATCGCGAGATTCATCGACGGCTGCGTCGCGCGGAACATCGCCACGCCGAGCGGCAAGGTGACGCCCGACGCCGCCGGCGCGATCCGCATCTCGCCCGCCGCCTTCAGCATCGCCGGCAGCGTCGCCAGCGACGATTGGGTGGAGACCGCGAACACCTGCGCCGGCAGGCTCGCGCGCGCGAAGCGGCCGACCGGCACGCGGCTCCCGACCAGCACGACGAGATAGGCGACCAGCGTCACGATCGCCCCCACCGCGCTGATCACCGCCATGTAATGGGCCAGCGCGCCGAACGCCGCGGCGCCCGCGCGCGCGCCGACCAGCAAGGCGAGCGAGAACACGCCGAGCGGCGCCAGCCACAGCACCCAGCCGACCACCACCAGCATCGTGTCGCGCAACGCCGCGAACAGCGCCACCATCCGGTCGCGCGCGTCGGCGCCGATGCGGATCAGCGCGAAGGCGAACACCAGCGTGAACACGATCAGCGACAGGAGCGCGCCGCCGCTCGCCGCCGCGAACACGTTGGACGGCACGATCGCCGCCAGCTGCTCCGCGAGCGGGGGCGCCCTGGCCGGCACCGGCAGACCCGCCAGCGCCGCGCGCAGGGCCTGCGCCGCCCCGGCCGGGATCGGCGCGACCGTCAGGATCAGCGGCGTCACGATCGCGGCGGCCGTCGCGTCGAGCGTCAGCAGCGCCAGCGTGCCGCCGATCGTGCGCGCCGCCAGCCGCCCCGCGCTCGCCGCCTCGGCGGTGGAGGCGATGCCGGTGATGAGCAGCGAGACGACCAGCGGGATCACCGTCATCTGCAGCGCGTTGAGCCAGGCCGCGCCCACCGGCTGCGCGATCGCGACGCCGATCGCCGCCGCTTGGGGGCCGGCGCGGGCCAGCAGGATGCCGCCGAACAGGCCGGCCAGGAGTGCGACGAGGATGCGGACGGGTCGCGACATGCTCGCAGGCAAGCTCCGATCGGGCTAGGGAGCCCTCTCTACGAGGGTCAGGGCACGACATGGCAAGGAAATATTTCGGCACCGACGGCATTCGCGGCGCGACCAACGCCGCGCCGATGACGGCGGCGATGGCGATGAAGGTCGGCATGGCGGCGGGCGCCTATTTTCTCCGCGGCGCGCACAAGCACCGGGTGCTGATCGGCAAGGACACGCGGCTGTCCGGCTACATGCTCGAATCGGCGCTGGTCGCGGGCTTCACCAGCGTCGGCATGGACGTGGTGATGACCGGTCCGCTCCCCACGCCCGCCATCGCCATGCTGACCCAATCGATGCGCGCCGACATCGGCGTGATGATCTCGGCCAGCCACAATCCCTTCGCCGATAACGGCATCAAGCTGTTCGGCCCGGACGGCTACAAGCTTTCGGACGAGGCGGAGGAGGCGATCGAGGCGCTGATCGACGGCGACGTGCCGCTCGCGCCCTCCGGCCAGATCGGCCGCGCGCGCCGCATCGACGATGCGCAGGGTCGCTACATCCACTTCGCCAAGAGCACCTTCCCCGAGAAGCTGCGCCTCGACGGCCTGCGCGTCGTGATCGATTGCGCGAACGGGGCGGCGTACCGGGTCGCCCCCGCGGTGCTCTGGGAACTGGGCGCCGACGTGGTCGCGATCGGCGTCACGCCGGATGGCACCAACATCAACGACGGCGTCGGCTCCACCGCGCCGCAGACCCTGTCGGAGACGGTGGTCGCGGCGGGCGCGGACATCGGCATCGCGCTCGACGGCGACGCCGACCGGCTGATCGTGGTCGACGAGGGCGGCCGCGTGATCGACGGCGACCAGCTGATGGCGACGATCGCGGCGGGTTGGGCGCGCGCCGGGGCGCTCAAGGGCGGCGGCGTCGTCGCCACCGTGATGAGCAACCTGGGGCTGGAGCGGCACCTGGCCGCGCAGGGGCTGGGGCTGGTCCGCACCAAGGTCGGCGACCGGCATGTGCTGGAGGCGATGCGCGCGCGCGGCTACAATCTCGGCGGCGAGCAGTCCGGCCACATCATCCTCGCCGACCATGCGACGACCGGCGACGGCCTGGTCGCCGCGCTCCAGGTGCTGGCCGAGATCAAGCGCGCCGGCGCACCCGCCAGCGAGGTGCTCCACCGCTTCGAGCCGCTGCCCCAGCTCCTCAAGAACGTCCGCTTCGAGCGCGGGGCGAAGCCGCTCGATGCCGCGCCGGTCAAGGCCGCCATCGCCGCCGGCGAGGCCGCGCTGGGCGAAAGCGGCCGCGTCCTGATCCGCCCATCCGGCACCGAGCCCGTCATCCGCGTCATGGCCGAGGGCGACGACCGCGGCGCGGTGGAGGCGGTGGTCGACCGCATCTGCGCGGCGGTGCGCGAGGCGGCGTGACGCTCCTCATGCGCCCCGATTGCGAACGCTGCGGCGCGGACCTGCCGGCGCAGGCGGCGGGTGCGTTCATCTGCTCGTTCGAGTGCACCTTCTGCGCCGAATGTGCCGAGGCGCTGGACGATCGCTGCCCGAACTGCGGCGGCGAGCTCACCGATCGGCCGACGCGCACCGGCCAGGCGCTCAAGGAGCACCCGGCCGCGACCGAGCGGCGATTTCGGGGCTGAACCGCTGTCCTTCGCGACCGTCGCCGTGGCATGGGGCGTCATGCGCCCTTCGACGTTGCTCAAGTTCACCGCCTCCCCGGCGCAGGCCGGGGCCCAGTTGGGAGCCGACCGGATGCTGCGGGCCTCCCTCCGCCTTGCGCGGCGCCGGAGCTGGGCCCCGGCCTTCGCCGGCGGCCCGAGGAAGAAGATAGCCGCCGTCGCTCCCCCTCGTCCGCCGCGCGATCGCCGATGACCCCGCGCATCCTCATCATCGCCGGCTCGGATTCCGGCGGCGGCGCGGGCATTCAGGCGGACATCAAGACCGTCACCATGCTCGGCGGCCACGCCATGACCGCGATCACCGCCGTCACCGCGCAGAACACGCTCGGCGTCCACGGCATCCACCTCGTGCCGCCCGCGATGGTGATCGCGCAGGCGCGCGCCTGCCTCGACGACATCGGCGTGGACGCGGTCAAGATCGGCATGCTCGGCTCGGCCGAGACCGCCCACGCCGTGGCCGATCTGCTCGCCGCGCTCGACCTGCCGATCGTGTTCGACCCTGTGATGGTCGCGACCAGCGGCGACACGCTCGCCGACGCGCCGACGATCGCCGCGTTCGAGCGACTGATGCGGCTCGCGACGGTGGTGACGCCGAACCTGCCCGAACTCGCGGCCCTGGGTGGCGAGGCGGCGGTTCTCGCCAAGGGCTGCACGGTGCTGGTGAAGGGCGGCCATGGCGGCGGCGATGACCTCATCGACGAACTAATCCTGGCCGGCGGCGAGCGACGGCGATGGCAGGATAGCCGCATCGCCACGCGCCACACGCATGGCACCGGCTGCACACTGGCGAGCGCGATCGCGGTCGGGCTGGCACGGGGCGACCGCCTCGACCTGGCCGTCGCAAGCGCGCGCCGTTTCGTCCGCGCCGCCTTGCTCGCCGCGCCCGGGCTGGGGCAGGGACATGGGCCGATGGGTCAGCAAGCGGTCAGGACCTTCTGATGCCGAGCCTTCGCCACGAGAAGCTCTGCGCCGCCCCTGTCGCCGGGGTGGACGAGGCGGGTTGCGCGCCGCTCGCCGGGCCGGTGGTCGCCGCCGCCGTCATCCTGCCCGCGCGCGGCGTCCCCCGTGGCATCGACGATTCGAAGAAGCTGTCGGCCAAGGAGCGCGAGCGGCTGTATCATCGCCTCACCGCCTGCGCGGTGTGGGGCGTCGGCATCGTCGAGAATGACGAGATCGACCGGCTCAACATCTACTGGGCGCGGATGAAGGCGATGACGCTGGCGGTGGACGCGCTCGCGACCGCCCCCGCGCACGTGCTGGTCGACGGTAACCGCTGCCCGCGCTGGGGCCACACCGCGACCGCGATCGTGTCGGGCGACGCCATCTCGCTCTCGATCGCCGCCGCCTCGATCGTCGCCAAGCATACCCGCGACCAGATCATGATCGCCCATGCCGAGACCTACCCGCATTACGATTGGCGGACCAACAAGGGCTACCCCGCGCCCAAGCACCTCAAGGCGCTCCAGGAGCACGGCCCGACGCCGCTCCACCGCCGCAGCTTCGCCCGCGTCGCGCAGGCCGAGCTGGTGTTCGGCTGGCCGGAGCCCGCGCCATGAGCGGAACCGTGCGTAGTGAGTCCTTCGCGCCACACCACCGCAGCTAGGGACGGCGTGGGCGTGCACCCCCCAACATCTGGTCCGGGCCGCTTTTCGTTCTCCTCCGTTAACAGCTTCTCAACCTTTCGCGTTAACCAATGTCCGCTTGACGAGAGTCCGCCCCGCGATGCCAATCGCGGTGCAGGGGGAGCAGGCATGGGGGCGATACAGACGCTGGGGGCGCCCGGGACGCGGATCGGCAATCTTCCGTTGGACCAGATCGTCATGGGCGACTGCATCGCCGTGATGAAGGCACTGCCCGACAAGTCCGTCGACTGCATCTTCGCCGACCCGCCCTACAATCTCCAGCTCGGCGGCGACCTCCACCGGCCCGACGGCAGCCATGTCGACGCGGTGACCGACGCCTGGGATCAGTTCGAGAGCTTCGCCCAGTACGATGCCTTCACCCGCGCCTGGCTCGCCCAGGCACATCGCGTGCTGAAGGACGACGGCGCGCTGTGGGTGATCGGCAGCTACCACAACATCTTCCGCGTCGGCGCGGCGGTGCAGGATCTCGGCTACTGGATCCTGAACGACATCGTCTGGCGCAAGGCGAACCCGATGCCGAACTTCCGCGGCACCCGCTTCACCAACGCGCACGAGACGCTGATCTGGGCCGCCAAGGGCGACAAGGCGCGCTACACCTTCAATTACCGCGCGATGAAGAGCCTGAATGACGAGCTGCAGATGCGCTCGGACTGGGAGTTCCCGATCTGCGGCGGCCCCGAACGGCTGCGGCAGGGCGGGCACAAGGTCCATCCGACGCAGAAGCCCGAGGCGCTGCTCTACCGCCTCCTGCTGGCCAGCACGAAACCCGGCGACGTGGTGCTCGATCCCTTCTTCGGCACCGGCACGACGGGCGCGGTGGCGAAGCGGCTCGGCCGCCGCTGGATCGGCATCGAGCGCGAGGGCGAATATTGCGCCGCCGCCGCCGAGCGGATCGCCGCCGCGCTCCCGCTCGACGAATCGGCGCTGGCGACGATGCGGAGCCCCAAGTCGCAACCCAGGGTCGCGTTCGGCCAGCTGGTCGAGAACAGCTACCTCGTGCCCGGCGCGGAGCTGACGGATGCCAGGCGCCGCTTCCGCGCTACCGTCCGCGCCGACGGCTCGCTGGCGTCGCCCTGCGGCGCGACCGGCTCGATCCACAAGCTCGGCGCGACGCTGCAGGGGGCGCCCGCGTGCAACGGCTGGACCTTCTGGCACTTCGAGGGCCCGCAAGGGCTGCAGCCCATCGATGCGCTCCGCCAGACCTACCTGCTGGCGACGCAGCCATGATTTTCCCTCTCCCTTCAGGGGAGAGGGTGCCGAGCGCAGCGACGGCGGGAGAGGGGAAAGGCGAGCGCCGACTAGTGCCCCTCTCCCGACCTCGCCTTCGGCTCGGCCGCCCTCTCCCCTGAAGGGAGAGGGAAGGTTAGGATGATGCATGCACCTTCTTCCCGCCCAGTTCGTCGCCTCGCCGCTTCACCATGCCGACGGTGCGGTGGCGCGGCTGGCCGGGGGGCTGAACTGGTTCGCCGCCTATGAGGTGTGGGAGCACGGTCGACGCCGCACCGTGCCGGTCGCCGACGTCGCCGCGCTCGGCGAGCGCGCGGCGACGCTCCACGCCCGCATCGTCGCGCCGCGCCCCTCGCTCGTGCTCGGGGAGCGCACGCTGCGCTTCGACCAGCCGCGGGTCGCCGGCATCCTCAACGTCACGCCGGACAGCTTCTCGGACGGCGGCCGCCACGCCGGCGACCCCGCCGCAGCAGCGGCAGCGGGCGTCGACATGCTCGCCGCCGGCGCGGCGCTGGTCGATGTCGGCGGCGAATCCACCCGGCCCGGCGCGGCGCCGGTGTGGGAGGGCGACGAGATCGCCCGCATCGTTCCCGTCGTCGAGCGCCTCGCCCGCGGCGGCGCGCTGGTCTCGATCGACACCCGCAAGGCGGCGGTGATGGAGGCGGCGCTCGCGGCGGGCGCAGGAATGGTCAACGACGTCTCGGCGCTGGTCTGGGACGATCGCGCGCTCGCGGTGATCGTCCGCGCGCGCTGCCCCGTCGTGCTCATGCACTCGCCCGATCCGCAGGCCGGCGGCCATGGCCGCGCCGGCTACCGCAACGTGGTGGCGGAGGTGTTCGACTGGCTGGAGGCGCGCATCGCCACCGTTGCCGCTGCCGGCGTCGATCTCGGCAGGATCATTGCCGATCCCGGCATCGGCTTCGGCAAGTCGCTGGCCGAGAACCTGCAGCTGCTGAACGCCCTGCCGCTGTTCCACGGCCTTGGCGTCCCGCTGATGCTGGGCGCCAGCCGCAAGCGCCTGATCGGCGCGCTGTCCAACGAAGCGCCCGTCGCCGAGCGCCTCGGCGGCAGCCTGGCGCTCGCAGCGGGGGCGATGGAGGCCGGCGTCCAGCTGCTGCGCGTGCACGACGTCGCGGAGACCGTCCAGGCGGCGCGCGTGTGGCGCGGGCTTAGGGATCAGGCGCTGGCGGGCTGAGCCCGTTCAATGACACGCAGTGTATTCAAGATCATCATGCGTTGCGCCGCAATGCCGGCCGCACTACAGCGCCGGCAATTCTTCCACAGGAGCGATTTTTCATGGCTGACGACACGACCGATCTCAATGCCGTCGAGCTCGCGACCGAGCTGACCATTGCCTGGTTGGGCAATCCGAACACGCGCAGCTCGGCCGATGACGTTCCCGCCTTTCTGGGCAAGATGCACGACACCGTGTCCAAGCTGCTCGGCGCGGGCGAGCAGGCGCCGGCCGCTGCCCCGCAAGCCGAATACACACCGGCCGTGTCGGTGCGGAAGAGCTTGGCGTCCAAGGATCACATCATCTCGATGATCGACGGCAAGCCCTACAAGACGCTGCGCCGTCATCTCGCCACCAACGGCATGACCCCAGCGGAATATCGCGACCGCTACGGGCTGAAGTCCGATTATCCGATGGTCGCCGAGAATTATTCGGAGAGCCGTCGCGCGATGGCCAAGCAGATCGGCCTGGGCCGCAAGCCCGGCCAGAAGCGCGGCGAGGCCGCTCCGGCGGCCGCGCCCGCACCCGCCGGTCGCGGTCGCCGCAAGGCCGCCGCTATCGAGACGGCCGAGGGCTAACCCGCCTCGGCAGGCCGCCAGCCTACCGGCCGAAGGCGGCCTGCCGATAGAGCAGCGTGATCGCCACCCGCCGGTTGCGCGGGTCGGCGGGATCGTTGGCGACCATCGGCTCGCGGTCGGCGACACCTTCGATGCGGGCGAAGCGCGATTCCGGGA
The DNA here is from genome assembly GCF_964250165.1 of uncultured Sphingomonas sp. GTDB lineage: Bacteria > Pseudomonadota > Alphaproteobacteria > Sphingomonadales > Sphingomonadaceae > Sphingomonas. The sequence continues at coordinate 24,884 of NZ_CAXUEK010000026.1, forward strand.
TGCCGCCGAGCGCCAGCCGCCGACGGGTCGCTTCGGCGCGGCCGGACGACAGCATCCAGTTGTTCATCGCCCGCGGGTCGCCATAGGGCACGCTGTCGGTGTGGCCGCGGATCATGATCGGATTGGCGGTGCCCTGGATCGAGGCCGCGATCTGCCCGATCAGGTCCGCCGCCTCCGGCGCCAGCGTCGTCGTGCCGAGCGCGAACATCGAGTAGTTCGCGTCGTCGACGAGGTCGATCCGCATGCCCTCGGTCGTCATCACGAAGCGGACATGATCGGCCAGCTTCCTCAGCTCGGACGAGCCCTGCATCGCGACCGCGACCTGCCGGCGCATGGCCTCGAAGTTCTTGCGGTCCTCGTTGCGCAGCGAGCCCTTGTCGCCGGTACCGGGCTTGGCCCCGCCCGCGCCGGTGACGGGCGTCGCCAGCCCCTGCTCGGTCGAGCGGCCCGCCTTCTCGCCGATCTTCTGGTCCGACCGCACCGATTCCCCGCCGAACAGGCCGTTGCCGCCCATGCCGAGCGTGCGGGTGTCGATGATGGTCGGCGCGAAATAGTCGGCGATGCCCTTGCGCTGCTTCTCGTTGGTCGCGCCGAGCAGCCACAGCAGCAGGAAGAACGCCATCATCGCCGTCACGAAATCGGCATAGGCGACCTTCCACGCGCCACCATGATGGCCGCCATGGCCGTCGGCGATGATCTTCTTGACGATGACGATCTTGGGCGGCTGGTTCGAGCCGTGGGGAGCCCGCGCGGGCATTATGCGACGCCTCCCGGCGTGCAGCGGCGCCGGCCCGCTCCCCCACCCGACCGCCCAGCTAGGCTACTCTTGTGGGCGGTCGGGTAGCGGAGCGGGCCGGTGCCGGACATCGGCGTGAGCCGATCGGATAACGCCATCACCTGCCCCGCAACCCGTCGAACACCTCGGCGAAGCCGGGCTGGTTTGCGTGCTGGATGCCCGATCGCGCCGCCTCGATCACCAGCGGCTGCGGGTGGCCGTGGAGCGAGGCGATGATGATCTGCTTGACGACGTGATAGATCGCGGCGTCCGCGTCGATCACCTGCTTCAGCCGCGAGGCGAGCGGGGCGACCATGCCATAGGCGAGCAGCACGCCCATGAACGTGCCGACCAGCGCCGAGCCGATCATGGCGCCGAGGATCGACGGCGGCTTGTTGATCGAGCCCATCGTCTTCACCACGCCCAGCACCGCGGCGACGATGCCGAGCGCAGGTAGCGCGTCGGCGAGCGACTGCAGGGTCGTATGCGGCCCCTCGACCTCGTGATGGTGGGTCTTGATGGCGTTGTCCATCACCTCCTCCACCGCATGCACGTCCAGCGTGCCCGACGAGACGACGACCAGCCGCAGCGTGTCGGCGATCAGGTTCACCAGCGTGGGGTCGGCGAGCAGGCGCGGATATTCGGCGAACAGCGCCGAGGCCTTCGGATCCTCGACATGCGGCTCCAGCGCGATCGGCCCCTCGGTGCGGAGCATCTTCATCAGCTTGGAGACCAGGAAGATCACGTCGAGATAGTCCTGCTTCTTGTATTTCGGGCCCTTGAACACCTTGGCCAAGCCGCCGCCCATGGCCTTCAGCTCCTTGCCCGAATTGCCGATGATCAGCGCGCCCGCCGCGGCGCCGCCGATGATGATCAGCTCGTGCGGGATCGCCTCCATCACCGGGCCGAGCGCGCCGCCGGTGAAGGCGAATCCGCCGAACACCATGACGAGCAGGACGACGAGGCCGATGACGGGAAACATGGGCGGTCAGGGACTCCGGAGCAGCGCGGCGGCGGGGCGTTCGGAAGGAGGCTTATCGCCGAGAGGCTACGCTCGGGTTAACCAGCCGCGAGCCCGCGTTATTTCAGGTAATCGAACAGGCTCAGGCTCTGGAGTTTGGTGAAGCTCGCCTGCGTCGCCGACAGCACGGTCATCGTCTTCTGCAGCTCGGTGATCGCAGCGGTCACGTCGGTATCCTCCAGCGCCGAGCGCGTCGCCTCGCGGTCGACCCCGGTCTGCGTGAATGCCGATTGCTCCAGCTCGATGCGCGAGGCGCGCGCGCCGAGCGACGACTGAACGGTGAGCGCCTGCTGCGACTGCGCCCCCAGATCGTCGATGGCGGTCGCGGCGGCGCTGTCGACGTCCGTTCCGGCGCGCAGGGCGGCCGCCAGTTGCGTGATCGTCGTCAGCGCGTTGCCGCCGCCGACCTGGAACACGCGCGCGGCGGTCTCGCTGGGCTGCACCGACTGGCCGTTGCCGATCGGGATGGCGCTGGGGCTGATGCTCGCGAAGCTGTAGCTGCCGTCCGCGTTCTGCGTCACCGCCGCCGTGCCGTCGCCGCCACCGAACAGCGGCTGACCACGGGAATCGGCGGTGTTGCCGAGGCTGACCAGCTGGTCGCGGATTTCCTCCAGCTCGGCGGCGATCGCGCTGCGCGAGGTCGCATCCTGCGTGCCGTTGCGCGCGCTCAGCGCCAGCTCGGACGCGCGCTGGAGCTGCGTCGCGATCGAGCCCAGCGTCGTGTTCGCCTGCGCGACGACGGAGGACGCGACGTCGAGGTTGGCGGCGTGCGCGGTCGCGTCCGCCGTGTCGCGCGCCAGCCCCTGCAGGCGGGTATAGGCGACCGAGTCGTCCGACGGCTGCGCCAGCTTCTTGCCCGTCGCGATCTGCGTCTGCAGCGTGTCGGCGCGGGACGACAGGCGCGTCATCGCGGTGGACGCGCGATCGTAGAAGAGGCTGGTCGACAGCTGCATGGCGATCACCGGATGTCGAGGATGGACTGCATCGTCTCGCGCGCGACCTGGATCACGCGGCTCGACGCCGAATAGGCCTGCTGAAAGCGGAGCAGCTCCACCGCCTCGTCGTCCAGGTTGACGCCCGACACGGCATCGCGCGCGGCGACCGCACCGTCCTTGATCGCCCCTTGCGCATCGGCGACCTGATTGCGCTGCTGGAGCGCGGCGGCATTGCCCGACACCAGGGCGGTGACGCCGGTTTCCCAGCCATGCGCGCCACGCATGCTCTGGAGCAGCGCGAGATTGGAGGAATCGCGCGTCCCGCCGCCGACCGAGGCGGCGGCGATCCCGTTCGGGTCCGTCAGCGCGACGGAGATGTCGGTCGGCGTCGTGCCGGCCGCGAACATCGCCGCGCCGGGCTGGCCGTTCAGGTCGCGCCCGCCGGCCTGGATCGCATTCACTTCCTGCGTGAAATCGGTCGCGAGCGCATTGAGAGACGCGCGCGTATCGGCGATTCGGCCGGCAGCCTCCGTCACGCCGGCCAGCGCGCCGGCGGCTGGCGTGAACGCCTGGAACGTCCCGCCCTGCTGGACGCTGAAGGCGACCGCGCCGGCGTTGCGCGCATACGAAATATGCCCGGCCTGGCTGCCCTGCACGAAGGCGGGGCCGCTCTGGCCGCCGAGCGTCACCGTCGCGCGGCCGAGCGCGTCGGTAGTGACCCCGACATCGGCGATCGCGCTCATCTGTTCCAGCAGCTGGTCGCGCTGGTCGGCCAGCTGCGCGGCGGTCGTGCCGCCCGCGCCGGTGCGGCCGAGCCCGTCATTGACCTGCGCCAGCGCCGTGCCGAGCGAGTTCAGGGTGGCCGTCGCCTGCTGCCCCGATGCGTCGAGCTCGGTCATGCTCTGATCGAGCTGGCTGCCGGTGGTGCTGAACGAGGCGGCCAGCGACTGCGCGTTTTCCAGCATCACGGCGCGCTGCGGCGTCGAGCTGGGGTCGGCCGCCAGACTCTCGGCGGCGGTGAAGAAGCCGGTCAACCGATCCCCGAGATTGCTGCCGGTGAGCGAGGTCTGGATGCGGTCGAGCCAGGTCGCGCCGGTTTCGGTGCGGGCGAGGGTCGCGCCCGCGCTGCGCACGGCGGCGGCGCGGAACTGATCCGCGACCCGCGCGATGCCGGTCACGGCCACGCCGCTGCCGGTCAGCGCGCGGCCGGCGATGCCGCCCACCGACGTCACCTCGGCAAGCGTCGTCGTGCGGCGCGAATAGCCCGCGACGCCGGTGTTGGCGATGTTGTCCGACACCGTGGTCAGCGCGGTCTGATACGCGCGGACGCCGGTGGCGCCGATCGACAGGAGATCGCTCATGACGGGGGTTCTGACGACGGCGGGTTAAGATCGTCTTGCGCCGGTGCCGCCTTGTGGCTGAGGAAGTCGGTCATCGCCTTACCGATGCCGAGCGGCTGGTGCTCCGCCATCGCCTTGGCGGCCTGCGCGTCCTGCATGTCGGTGAACGTATCGAGCGCCTTCGAGTCGAACAGCGGATCGGCGAGCTTCGCCTGGCGCATGCTCTTGAGCATCATGCCCGTGAACACCGCCTCGAACTGCTGGCCGGCCTTCTTCAGGCTCTCCGGGCTGGACGTCCGGCTCAGGCCCGAGCCGATCCCCGTCGTACCCGCGATCGGGGTCGCACTCATAGCACGATCAACTCCGCCTTGAGCGCACCCGCTTCCTTCAGCGCCTCGAGGATCGCGACGAGGTCGGCCGGGCTCGCACCGATCGCGTTCACCGCCTTGACGACGTCGGCGAGCCGCGGGCCGGGGGCGAGCAGGAACATCGGCCGCTTCTCCTCGTCGACCGAGACGCCCGAATGCTGTTCCAGCGCGGTCTGGCCCTGGCTGAGCGGCGCGGGCTGGACGACGCGCTGCTGCTCGTCGATCCGCACGGTCAGCTTGCCGTGGGTGACGGCGGCGGGGCCGACGCGGACGGCGGAATTGATGACGACCGTGCCGGTGCGGGCATTGACGATCACCTTGGCGGGTGGCTCGGCGGCGGTCACGTCCAGGTTTTCGATGCCGGCCATCATCGTCGCGCGGGTTTGCACCCCCGGTAGCGCGCGCACGGACACCGACACGGCGTCGATCGCCTGCGCGGTGCCGAGGCCATAGGCCTTGTTGATCGCGCCTGCGACGTTCTGTGCGGTGGTCCAGTCGGCGCGCTGCAGATCGAAGGTGAGCGTCGGCGACGCGCCGAAGTCGCTCGCCACCGCGCGCTCCACCGTCGCGCCTTCGGGGATGCGCCCCGTCGAGGGGATGTTGATGACGATGCGCGAGCCGTCGGCGCCCTCGGCCCCCAGCCCGCCGACCGCGAGGTTGCCCTGCGCCATCGCATAGATCTGCCCGTCGGCGCCGAGCAGCGGCGTCAGGATCAGGCTGCCGCCGCGCAGGCTCTTGGCCTTGCCCATCGACGCGACCGTGATGTCGACCCGCTGGCCGGGCTTGGCGAAGGGCGGCAGCTCCGCCGTCACCATCACCACCGCGGCGTTCTTCATCCCCGGATTGACGCCGGGCGGCAGCTCCAATCCGAAGCGGCTGGCGACCGCCTTCAGGCTCTGCACGGTATATTCGAGATTGTCGTCGCCGGTGCCGGGCAACCCGACCACGACGCCATAGCCGGTCAGCTGGTTGGCGCGGATGCCCTGGAACGCGCCCAGGTCCTTGATGCGGTCCGCCGAGGCGGGGGTCGCCAGCAGCAGCGCGGCCAGCACGGTAAGAAGAAGACGAAACATGCCGCGATCCTAGGACGAAGAGGTTGCCGGGCGGCTAACCGTCAGAAGGGCGAGACGACCTGGAAGAAGCGGCTGAGCCAGCCCTGGCGGCTGGCGCGCGCGACGTCGCCCTTGCCGGTGTAGCTGATCTCGGCGTCCGCGACGCGGGTGGAGGCGACGCGATTGTCGAGGCCGATATCCGCCATGCGCACCAGTCCGCGGATGCGCACGAACTCGTCGCCGCGGTTGAGCGTGACGCGCTTTTGCCCTTCCACCAGCATCGTGCCATTGGGGTAGACCGCGGCCACCGTCACCGAGAACTCGCCGGTCAGCGAATTGGCCTGGTCGGCCGTGCCGCCGCCGGCGAAGTTGCGGTTGCCGCTGACGCTCGCGTCGGTCGGCTTGAACAGCGACAGCGCGCCCGTGGTCGGCGGCGTGATGCCGAAGCCGCCGCTCGAATCGAGCTTGGAATTGGCGGACTTGGACGCCTCGGTCTTCTCCACCAGCACGACCGTCAGCGGATCGCCGACGCGCCGCGCGCGCCAGCCCTCGTACAGCGCGGCATAGCCTGCGTCCGGCTGGAAGATGGCGCCGTTGCCGGGCAGCGGCGCGGGGGCAGGCGGCGGCGGCGGCGTGAACTGCACCGGGGCGGCGCGCTTGTGCGCGTCGACCGGCGTCGGCAGCACGGCGCCGGCGACCAGCGCCGCGACGGCGGCCGCGGCCAGGATGTCCAGCACCGGCGGGCGGATCGGGGTGGGAGCGCGAGCGGCCATGCTCAGACGTTCTGGTTGACGTATTTGAGCATGTCGTCGGTCGCCTGGATCATCTTGGAGTTGACCTCATAGGCGCGCTGGCATTCGATCATGTCGACCAGCTCCTCGACGACGTTGACGTTGCTGGCCTCCAGCATGCCCTGGCGCACATGGCCGCGGCCGTCCTCGCCCGCCACGCCCAGATTGGCGGCGCCCGACGCGGCGGTCTCGGTCAGGTAGTTGTCGCCCGTCGACTGCAGCCCGGCGGCGTTGGGGAAGCTCGCGACCTGGATCTGGCCGATCTGCTGCGCGGCGTCCTGCCCCGCGACCGTGGCCGACACCGTCCCGTCCTGGCCGATGGTGATGTTGGTCGCGCCTTCGGGCACGGTGATGCCGGGCATGACCTGATAGCCTTCGGACGTGACCAGCAGGCCTTCGGGCGAGCGCGAGAAATTGCCGGCGCGCGTGTAGCCCAGCTGCCCGCCCGGCATCTGCACCTGGAAATAGCCGTCGCCGTCGAGCGCCAGATCGAGGCTGTTGCCGGTGGTCTGCATCGAGCCCTGCGTGTCGATCCGCGCGGTGCCCTGGATGCGCACGCCAGTGCCGAGGTTGAGGCCGGTTGCGTATTTGCTCTCGGACGAGCTCGCGGCGCCCGCGGCGGTCACCACCTGATAGGCGAGCGCCTCGAACGCCGCCCGATCGCGCTTGAAGCCGGTCGTGTTGACGTTGGCGAGGTTGTTGGAGATCACCCGCATGCGCATGTCCTGGGCGTCGAGCCCGGTGCGCGCGATGTGCATGGCGGCGGACGACATAAACCGTTTTCCCTTCAGCTCGGCAGGCGCATCAGCGACGCGCCGCTTTCGTCCATGTCCTTGGCCGACTTCATCATCCCGGCCGTGACCTCGTAGGCGCGCTGGTTCTCGATCATGTCGACCAGCGCCTGCGTCATGTCGACATTGGAGCCCTCCAGCGCGCCGGCCTGGACCTGCGCGTCCAGGTCTTCGGGCAGCGCGCCGCCGCCGCGCACGCGCAGCAGGTTGTCCAGGCCCTTCACCGTCTGTGTGCCCTTGCTCGACGCGACCTTGAGCTTGTCGACGATCTGCGGCTGACCGCCGTCGGTGGGCACGATCGAGATCGAGCCGTCGGGCGCGATCGACACCGACTTGTACGGCGGCAGCGTGATCGGTCCGGATCCGCCCTGCACGATGAACCCGTCGCCCGTCTGGAGCACGCCCGAGGGCGCGACCGCCAGGTCGCCGCGGCGGGTATAGGCCTCGCTGCCGTCGGCCGCCTGCACCGCGAGCCAGCTGTCGACGCTGCCCATCGCGACGTCCAGCGGCCGGTTGGTCTGCTGCACCGCGCCGGGCGTGCGGTCGGCGTCGCGCACCTCTTCGCTCGCCGGCATGCGTGCTTCCATCTGCGTGCCGTCGCCCTTCAGCCAGACCTGGTCGAAGGCGACGCGATCGGCGCGGAAACCGGTGGTGGACGCGTTCGCCATGTTGTTGGCGATCGCCGCCTGCGCCGCCATGCGCGCGCGCAGACCCGTCGCCGCGGTGTATACGAGCTTGTCCATCTATCGGCTCCGCGTCCTCGCGATCACGAGCGGATGTTGAAGATGGTCTGCGACACCTGGCTCGCGGTATCGAGCGCCTTGGCGTTCGCCTGGAAATCGCGCTGCGCGGCGATCAGGTCGACCAGCTCCTCGGTGATGTCGACGTTGGAGCGCTCGATCGTGCCGCTCATCAGGCTGCCGTAGCCGCCATTGCCGGCGGCGCCGAGCTTGGCGTCGCCCGAGATGCCGGTCGACGACCAATAGCTGTTGCCGAGC